>JAEORX010000043.1 GCA_016840685.1 Candidatus Thorarchaeota archaeon | reverse complement strand
CGAGGATTTGTTAGAATTTGATCCTCAGGCCTGTTTCATAGCTGAGATGGATGGAGAACCAATCGGAATGATATGTACGGTACCGTATGATGGCTTTGGGTACATGAGTAATCTCATAGTCTTGGAGAAGCATCGAAAGAGAGGATATGGAACCGAACTGATGGAGTATGCAATCGACTATCTTGAGAGCAGAAATGTGAGGACACAGATGCTCGATGGAGTGAGGGATGCAATATCACTGTATGAACGACTTGGTTTTAGGAGGGTTTGCAGGTCACTACGACTCGAGGGGAGAGTCAATCCATTGGCATCTGAGAATGTCAGGTTCATGACTGATGAAGATTTAGTCATCATAAATCAGCTTGACACACAGTTATTTGGGGCATGTCGGAAGCAGTTCCTTCAGTCACTTTTGGTTCATTTTCCTCGATTATGCAGAGTCCTAGAGGTGAATGAGGAAATCTGTGGTTACATCATGGGAAGTGAGAGGTGGGGTTCCATCCGAATTGGTCCTTGGGGGATGATTCAACATCTAGGACTTGCAGAAGAACTTCTTCGGGCGTTTTCCACGGAAACAGGAGAATCTGCTCTAAGAATTGGTGTTCTTGAGAGGAGTCAAGAAGCAGTAGACCTATTTCAGAAACACAACTTCACTCAGACCAGCTATTCATGGAGAATGATAAGAGGCTTGGATGGAGAGTGGTCTCTCTCCAACCGCCTCTATGCAATATGTTCTCCTGACAGAGGCTAATTCCCTCGTCGCCGACGCTTTACATTTTCAAGTATCTGACCTAGGTCAACCTGAGCAGCTCTGCTAGCCACCAGTGGGGAGAAAATCAAAGCAAAGACAGCAAAGAATCCTATCACACCCAGGTCTATCAAGAGCATTCCATAGCTCCCTTCAACAAACATTCTGATTACTGATCGATAGACATTGGAGATGGGAAGGTATTCGTTCACTGTTCCAAAAGAAACCCCCACAAGCTCCAGTGGAGCAATTCCACCTGAGGCAATCCAATAAAAGATTCCAGCTAATGCAGCTAGAGGCACCATGAAAACAGAGTTCCTGACGACTGCACCCAGAATCACTCCAACTCCGGCACAAAATACAGATAGTAGTAGAGTCAGAAGAAGGAATGTGAGGAAGTCCCCACTGGGCCATGCACTAAACAGTACAAGCCCTAGTAGAAACAGAATAGGAATGGAGATGTAGCTCACGACAACACCGCTCATCATCTTGCCGTAGAATATTGAATACGGGGAGTGGTTGGACATCGTGAGCTCTGTCATAGTGTCCTGTTCAAACTCTTGTGTCATAGCTGAACCAGCTGCATAGATTGCACCCACCATCACTCCGTAGAGTGAAATAGTCCAAGCCATGTATGCGAGTCTAGGTGGTGTATGGGATCTTAGGTTCTCCACCTCGAAGGTGACTGCAGCCTCTTCCTGCAAAAATCTCTGATAGAAGATGTCCAACTTCCTAATGACAGGCATTCGAAGGTTCTTTGTTAGGTCCTCGTGAGTATTAGCCACTTGTATATGAATGGAAACAGACTCATTGGCGGCGATGGCATCCTCAAAGTTGGATGGGATTGTGATGATGAGAAGCATCTCACCATTATCAAATAGCTGTTGAGCTGTCTCTGCATCCATCTCTATTGGGACCAGTCTTGGGGGAATCGGGTCATATTCACGCAGAATGTCAATCAGACCATCTGTGTAAACACCAGGGTCCTCTTCCTCCACAACAAGAGCAACCTCAAGACCACTTCCATAGTATACACCACCCATGAGGAGTGTGAATGCTGTAAGGAAAAGAATTGGCAAGAGAAGGACAAGACCAATCTTCTGAGGATTGCGTTTCCACACTCTCATCTCTTTCAGGAAGCTTGCTTTGAAAACTCTGAGCGAGAGATTCATGACCGCTCAACCTCCCTCTTCATCAGAGTCACAACGATAGCAGACAACAAAATCCAAGTTCCTATAAGGAATAAGATGCTGGGCCAAAGACCAAGCAGGCTGTCTGAGAAGAAGACGCGTGTCCAGAGAAGAATTGAATGAGTTATGGGAATTAGAAGCACGACAGACCTGAAGGCAATAGGAGCAAGACCTATTGGTGCAAGCCCTCCACCAGCAAGAAAACCCACGACAGTAAAAAGAACTGATCCGAGCAGAGCCTGCTCCCTCTTGCGTGCTTTCATACCAATGAGTTCACCAAGAGGGACTAGGGCAAGAATGGTCAGGAATGATATACCAGCCAGTACCAGGATGTTACCGGTAGGAAAGATGTTCATACTCGGTACTATAACAGGTATTGTGACCACAAGCACTGAAACAGACCTTGGTATTGCTGCAACGGTTCTGCCTATGACGAGCGCGACTCGTGATGCGGGCGAGTTCAGAGTGTCGTGTATTGCATTGGTTTCAAACTCTGTTGCCGTCAACATCGCCTGGCTTGCAAGAGAACAAGCAATTAGGGAGAGGAGTATCCCAACAGCAGCCATGTAGGAGAGATTGGAAGGAGTGGCCGCAAGGCTTAGAGTTTCATCCAGAGCTACTCTCGCGTTGGACTGATCAAACTGTGGACTGACTGCTCCCTGATTGTACAGGAGCACTGCAGCCTCCATACGATGAACATAGTTCTTCACGATGTCATCATTGGCGTTGTTGATGTACATAGTCACTGTTGCCTGAGTGCCTGATGATATGTTCGCTCCAAAACCTGTAGGTATCAGAATATACGCGATTAGCTCGGTGTTCTGATAGAGTGATGATGCTGTTTCTAGGTCATACCTCTCGATGTTGAACCAGGTGTGGTTCGTCGTGGAGACCATGTTCTCTATGATGCCAGCCATATCATCAGCCTCTGACGAGATGTCCTGAACCACTAGACCACAGGCGAAGGACTCACCTCCCCCGACACTTGTCCACATGATGGTATATACAATAAGAAAGACGAACGGAATGATTAGGCTGGGAGCAATGAACCTGGGGTCTCTCTTCGCTTGCTTTAGGTCCTTCTTCACAATGGCAATGATCTGTCTCAGCATCTCAATCCCTCAGCTTCGATCCAGTAATTGCCAGGAACACATCTCCAAGGGACGGCTCCCTCATGGATGCCTGCTTCACCGTGAGGCCAACCTCAGTTAGTCTGTTGATTACAAGCGGTAGGTCAGAGTGGCCAGCCTGACTTCGAATCCAGGCTGTCCGTGGTCCTCCATTCAGTGGTTCAGATATCTTCTCTACTTCTAGCTTGACTTTGCTCGCAAGCCAGGCAACATCTTGTTGTGAGTCCATCCCCTCAATTAGGACCTCGAGCAGGAAGTCTCCAACATGCTCTCGTTTCAGCTCCTTCGGTGTCCCCATCGCAACACGTTGCCCATTGTCAATGACAATGACACGGTCGGCCAATGCTTCAGCCTCATCCATGTAGTTTGTACAGAAGAGGACGGTTCTACCCTCAGCCTTCATCTTTCGTACTTGGTTCCATATTAGGTTCCGACTCTGTACATCCACACCGAGGGACATCTCGTCTAGAATCAGAAGCTCTGAGTCATGAAGTATTGAACGGACCAATGCAAGGCGTCGCTTCATTCCTCCACTGTAGGTTCTCACAAGGTCGTCTTTTCGATGCGTCAAGCCCGCAAGCTCAAGCATTCGAGAAATCCTCTCTTGGATTTCATTCTTGGGCACTCCATAGAGATCGGCGTGATACTCAAGTGATTCCTGAGCAGTAAGGTCCTCATAGAGAGCTGTTTCTTGTGGCATGAACCCGATGAGCTTTCTCACTGCATCAAGGTTCTCTGCCACCTCAAAGCCTGAAACCTTAACATTGCCAGAGGCTGGCTTCAGTATTCCTGTGATCAGTTTTACCGTGGTGGACTTTCCAGCCCCGTTTGGACCCAAGAGACCTATGACCTCTCCTCGCTCCACTGAGAAAGAGAGGTCCTCTAGTGCCTTATGACCACCCTTGTAGATATGTGTGAGATTTGATACTTCAACCATCAGTGTCAGTTGAACCACCTGTGATACATACTTACCCCAGAATATATTATACTGGTGTCACGAGAGGAGTAACATAGCATACTTCTTTATGATGCGATGAAACATTATGGTCATCATGACTCTCGAGTTCTTGACACGGCCCCATGTGCGTGGTGTCCTCTTTGAATTGATGTGGGGAGATCGATTTGAGAGCGACTTAAAGACAAAGACATCATCAGATACGGAGTTTGTTGAGATAAGAAACAGACTTCTCGAAGATGAGATTATCTACCAATTCAAGGGCGAGAATGATGCCCTTTATCTGTCTTTGACCGACAAGGGAGTTGCTTTGGTCAACAACCTCTATGAGATTGAACGCATCATCGAGGGTGAGGAAATAGACGAGTGAAACCCAACCTGTCACTCCTAAAGTGACAAGAGATTTAAAATTCTGGGATGCGTAATAGAAGATTGGGTTTACAATGACTCAGGACACTATTATTGGGGACCTTACTAGTCTGGGTCTGACGAAGAACGAAGCAAAGGCATATCATTCCCTCGTCAAGCTTGGTAGGTCTTCTGCACGTGCAATTGCTGGGGAGTCTGGGATACCCAGAAGCAAGGTGTATGAGACCCTTGACCTTCTAGAAAAGCGAGGTATCATCAAGAAGGTGACTGGTAGTGAACCAACGTTGTTTGATCCAGCACCAGTGGATGCCGCCTTGGACCACCTTGAGGAGAAGGTGACGAGTTCTGCCACAAGTGCAAGGAAACTACTGAAGGGTCTTCAGTCTCTAAGGGGAACAGAGGCCAAGGAGTTCGCCTGGGCAGTGGAGGGGATGGATCAAGTCATCGTTGGTCTACGGACAGCCATAGAGAAATCTCAACAGTATGTATACATCGCCTCAGCTGCTCCTCATCTGCTAAGTCACCTCAGAGGTGCTTTCAGTGGAGCAAAAAATCGAGGGGTTGTGATTGAGCTATTCACCACGACTCCGGGGTCCAAAATAGTGCCTGGGATTGAGCACTATCTGAAAGTTACCATTGCGATGCCCAGCAAGGACCTTCTCATAGAGAGTTTCAAAGGGATCTTTCAAACCCCACCACTGGACGCTGATGAGTGGGAGCCAAGTCGGATGATGATAATGAATGTGGATGGTCGAGAGAGCATTGGTGTGTTTCTCCCAGGTGATGACACCTCACAACCATGGGCCTTGCACATCAGAAGTCGGCTTGTGGTGTTAATCCAGTGGCAGGTTGTTAAGACCGTCCTCTCGAGTGTTGAAACGATTATTCAAAACAAGATGTTCTAGGACAACTTATCCTATGGTCTAGGAAATTCGATTGGTATTTTAGTCAACACTGAGGTCTACTTGCTGGGAGCAAGGAAACTGTGAACGAACCCCATCTTGCAGCACTCAAATGTCCAAAATGTGGAAAGAAGATACGCCTCAGTGGAAATTTCGAACCTCGCACAGAAGTGAATGAGGGCGAGATTGTGTGTGAGAAGGGACATGTCTGGAGTGTGACTAATGGTATTCCCTCGCTGGTTCACCCCCCGGTATCTGCTGATGATGCGAAATGGATCTCAGACTATGATGAAATGGCAGAGAACTATGATGAGCTGGTCAAGCAGTATGATGATTGGTTGGGAATAGATATGATGAAGGAACGTTTGCGCCTCTTTCATTTCGTCCCTATCGAGGGTCCAGTGAGAATGATTGATGTCAGTATAGGGACTGGCGCCAACTTCATGGCTTTGCACGAACAGTACAAGGATAAAATTGGTAGATTCAACCTTCATGGGATGGACCTCTCAAAGGAGATGTTGCAGGTTTCTTGTAGAAAGTTCGGTCAAGCAAAGATGTCAGTCAGCTTGACCCACGGGAGTGTGTTCAACATTCCATACCAGACCAACTTTTTCAACATCGTCATTCACTCAGGAGGCATCAACACCTTTTCGGATATCTCGGGAACCCTAAGAGAGATGCTGAGGATTGCAAGATCAGGGGGGACCATCATTGTGGTGGATGAAGGTCTGTCTCCACGGAAGAGGGAAACCAAGGAAGGCAAGGCCATAATAAAGGCAAACAATCTCTTCGCATCGAAACCACCAATTCAACACATCCCGGACAACGCAAAGGATGTAGAGGTCATATACGTGATGAATGAGACCTTCTATCAGATTGCATTTAAGAAGTAACTATGGGCAATGGAAAAAAAGAGTGCTCAGGTTGGTTCCAACGCGAGCACTTCAACTAGAGTAAGTGTGTTATCCTCGCCATGAGCCTCTTGGTTCGAGGTGGCATTGTTGGAAGTTTCGAACTGTGTCACTTTGATTTACCTCCGGAAAGAAGTTCTGTAGACTTCAGTCTGTGCAAATGACCTTAGTTTCTGAAGTTCCTTCAGGTCTGGTTCAACATAGCCCCTCTTCCAAAGCTTTGCAAATGCCATTTGACTACCTCCGGTAGGTATAGGCATGAATCAAAGCATCAGTAGAAATTAGTGTCTTTGTGTGCTTCGGTGTAGATGCACTTCGTGAATTAGTAACTTGCTCCATGATACTTTACCTCCTGTGTATATACGCGAACCCGATGGCGTCAGTTGTGTAAACTTTCGCAATCTTGTAGTCCAACTTCTCTCGATAGTCGTTAGTCATCATCATGCGATGCATTGTTTATCACAGGTATGTACACACCATATTTGTATATAAGGTTTGTTCTCCAAACTATTAAGTGGTGTGATTGTTGCTTTGATACACTATTTATATAGAAAAAGGTTGTAAAATCTCTAATTCCAAACTTTTAATAGTAAAATGGTTCGCCAGCACCATCAAATTTAAATAATTAGTTTGTTCTAAATAATATAGATTTTGGGCGTTTTGATGCGCTCTTGGTGGGTTTTAAAATCCAAAACCCACGATAAAAAATCAGAACGAACGATTCCCAGGCTATCCGAATCTCTGGACGAATCGACGGATCGAATGCATTGGTGAAAATGGACATGGGCGACGACTATGTAGCAACTGAAATCACAGATAGCCTCGAGGGAATTGTCTTAACAAAAGACGGGAAAGAACCTCAGAAGGAAATTGTTTTTGTAACAAATCAGGAAAGGGCTGATGTCCTTGATGAAATCGTTCGGTACAACATCCTACAGACACTTCGCAAGGGTATAGAAGACACGCTGACAACAAAAACTGTTGATGAGGCTACGGGTGATACGATCATCCGGCAAAGGGTTGTCAGACGTGATGCGTTGTCTGTTGTGGAGATTGTGAAGATGTCACCAGACTGTTGTCATGATAGTGAAGAGATCACAAAGAATCAGGTGTATCATCACTTACCAAGACTGATAGAACATGGATATGTCATCAAGTACGGGACTGTCACGAAAGGAAAGCGCAGTACGGACTACTATCGCCGAACAGCCAAGGGATTCATGCTGACAACAGGAGCATGGGGAACTGAGGAAAAACGAATACGAGAGAAACTAGAGGGCTTCACAGACAAAATGCTTGAAACCTTCAATATCAAGCTCTCCAAGGAAAAGCGGGAAGAACTGATTGAACTGAGTGTCAAGAGAGCTCAGATGCAGTATGCATGGAGAACTAAGATTGCGGATATGGTCAATCTTGATATTGCCACCAAGGAAACCCTCTCCATGTACGAGATGTTACTGGATTACTATTCTGTTGGGTCCAAGGAGTATATGGATGTCATAAACAGAATACGAGAGATACTCTTCCCTGAAGGTTGATCTCTGAACCAGAAGGGAGTGTAGGCGTCCTAGATATGACCCTTCAATTGAATTGCTGTCTTCTTGACATCGATTACTGTGAGGTCAGGGACTGCTGAAGGAGCTGCAAAGGCAATTGCCCAAGAGTTCTCCTCTATTCTTACGAGAAGAAGATGACCTTTACTTTGAGCAGCTGTTGCAATATACGAGCTGTCTGAGGAAGACACGCGCGTATATTTCACTCCGCCTGCGGATACCTGTGAGGAGTTCTCTTGGATAGACTTGAGAATCCCATCGATGTCTTCTACCAGATTCCAGTTATCAGTCTGCCAGATTATTGCTCTGTCTTTAGCAACTGCGAAAGCATGGATTTTTGGATTATTCGCAAAGAGCAGATTCCATTCATTTCCGATTATTAATGCCAAAATGAAACCACCATATCTACTATAACATGATTGGGAGAGAACTGTGTTGAAGTTTTCCCCAAACCCAGTTTCACTCAGAAAGCACTAAATCTTTCCACGGAGGGTCTTTGCGGCTCGGTCCACATCCACATAGACACCGTCTGGTTGTGCTTGTGCATCAGCCCATGCCACAACCCATCTGTCACTAGCTGTGTCAATCTTTGTAAGAATCAGGATCCCATTTCCTTGCACATTTCGAGCGACTAGACTCTCAGGAGTGGAACGCATGGTTGAGTATTTCACTTGATTCTGAACAATACTGGCTGCTCGAGACTTCACCGCAGAAATTAAGTTTCTTGCATCACCAGTCAAGTCCCAGTTGTTACTCTGCCAGAGGACCTGTCCTGACTCTGATATAACACCGAAGGCTTGAACCATATTTCCTGAACTATTGTATGCTTGCGTGTATGCATCCATTACAGGATCGCTCATTGTAATTCACCCCGTACTATCTACGGCCTATAAAAAAACCGCGCAGCCTTTCCAAATAAACAAATCCTCGATGGCCCCAGTTAGACAACTTCAACAGACTCTTATGGAATCATTACTTTAGCAGTCTATGGATAGTGTCATTTGGGAGGACACGAGAGGAGCGTTCCTTCGTGTAGTTGTTCGTCCAAATTCGAAGGAGAAGGAGTTCATTGCAGAGTTCTCTGCTGAAGCGATAGTAATCAACTTGAGAGGCCCAGCAAGGGAAGGCAAGGCCAACAGCGAGTTGGTAAAGAAACTCTCAAAGATATTGGGCATTTCCACAGCAGAGATCATACTTGTCGCAGGACATAAATCACGAGAGAAGACTCTTTTGATAATTGGCATTGGAGCTGATAGTCTTAAAGAAAAACTTTCGAGTGTGACATAGGCAGTTAAATAGAGGGTGTAGAAGGTTCTTTTCTCCAAATAGATGCCATAAACAGGATTACGAAATACCCCGGAGACAACACCTGTGATAAGAATAGACCGGACTACCTTTCTTGCGGCTACCTATGTGGTGGGTCTAGGCCTTGTCGCTTTGGCAATGCTTGCCGGTCGATTTGCACATCCAGATGTCATCATCACATTAGTCATTGAGAGTGTACTATTGTACCTCTCCTTGTTTAGAGCTCCACTCAAAGGAAGAGAGATTGGAATACTGATAATCCTTGGAGCTGCCTACTACCCTCTCAGTGTGTTGTTGGGCATCTTTTCAGATATGGTGGTGGTGGCAGTGGGTGGAGTTGCCATTTATGTTGCCATGACTGTAAGGGTGGAACTCCATCCGACAAAGGCACTTCTCGGGGGTTTATATTCAGCAGGTATCTTCTATATCTTCTACATGATTGTCCTTGGTAGAGCATGGACTCTTGATGTCCTTACAGCCTTACTCATTGAGGTCATTTTGCTCTACATGTCACTTAGCAAACGACCTCCTAACAAAAAAGAGTTAGGGGCGATTGGGTCACTGATTATGGTATATCTATTTCTTAGTGTATTCCTTAGCTTCTTCTCTGAGATTGTGATCTGGGTTCTGGGAAGCCTGGCGCTCTATGGAGTCGTACGATCCGAGCCAAAGTTTCCCTTGACCAAACGGGCGATGGGGACAGGCTTGGTTGTTGGCGTGATAATGACATTCATGGGCATCTATCTCGCTCTCAAGATTGGTGTGGTATTCCTCGTAGGAGCAGAGATGCTGGGTGCTATCATTCTAGGTCTGTATGGAACCTATACGAGAGAAGAGAACGTTGTTGTTGTCGCCATCGCTAATAGCTCCTCGATAATTGCGATAGGTGTGATGCTCACATATCCTGCCATTGCGATTTTTCAGACAAGCAATCCCTTATTCAATATAAGTCATGCACTCTATAATCCCACTACCACTCTCCTCTTCATCATGTTAACAACGGGAATCAGTGCTATCTTTGGAATCATCCTCTTGGCTCCCTTCAGAAGTCGATTTGCGAATGACCCGTGGCCTCAGGTCCAACCACAGGCAGAGTGCATTAATTCCATAGCAGGCGATGTTGAAGCAAAGAAGTCCGTCGCGATTGGTCTTACAGCGTCAGGAGCATGGGTTGGTTCGACAAAGATTGCTGAGAGTATAGCTGGCAGGACATTGAGCACTGTGCCAAATGCCTTAGCACCAGTAGTCCCTGTCGCCGGCATCATTCCGGATTGGATTGGAATAAGCAACTCCCCCATGATAGCAGGTATAGGCTTCTTCGTTGGGTGGAAAAGGGCAGTCATCATGGTCATGGGCAGTATTGTGTCCATCTTGATTTGGATATTCATTGAGGGGGCTGATGGGTCAATTGCGTATAGTGTACATCTAAAGCGACCTGAGATTCTCTATCTCGCACTGGGAATTTTTGTCACTGTCATTCTGGGGGATGTGCTCAGCGGGAGAGAGGAGAAGAACTTGACGCCTGAAGAAGTACAGGAGAATCTCGGAGGAAAACAGGAGGAGGGAGTGATACTTGTGGACTCCCCTCACAGGACTGAAGAGATCCCAAGAATTCTGAGGGTCAAGGGGGAACTTTTCTCTCTTGAAACCTTTTGGGAGGAGATTCGTGAGATTGTGCAAAACCCAAGGGAGTACCTTCGGTCAAGGAGGGGACAGCTGCCACCTTGGATAGCTTTTGTGTCAATGGGTTTGTTCATGGTTGTGGGAATCATCGTCTTTTGGTTTGTCAAGCCTTTCATGGAGAGCATGACTACATCTCTGGAGATTCATTGGCTTCTTTTCATATTTGGAACTCCCTTGGCGCTTGTGTCAGCCTATTTCACTGCACGAGCTATAAGCGAAACTGGTATGTTGGCGGGATACATTTCTGACATCGTTGCTATCCCAGCAATACTTTTCTTCAGAGTCACATTCACAGCAATTACCACATTTATTGGTATGCTAGGGGCAATTCAGGATGCCGCTATTGCATTGCTTGTACATCTCAGGCTTGGAAAATTGACTGGTGTTCGTGGTAGGGACATCGTTAAGGCTGTGTTTATCGGATCTATACTAGGAACCACTGTTGGTTCTATCATCACGTTTGAGATATTCAGCACGTATGGATTTGGTGGTATCGACTTCCCGAGTCCGGCGGCGCAGCTGTTCGGATTTCTTGTGCTCAGTCTTGAGGGACTGGGGTCTCTTCAACTTCCCGGATTAGACAGGCTAGAGGGACTTCCTCCGTTCATTGCATTCTTGTATCTCTTAGCTTGGGGTCTAGGAGGAATCATAGCTGGTCGAGAACTCAACAAGCGAGGATATAGTCCCATCAGTCTTGTGGTGGGAGTTCTTGTTCCACCAGCCACTTCTGTAACCATTCTGCTTGGTGGGTATATCAGCTACAGAGTGAAGCAACCACAACAACAAATTAGCTACTCTGAGCATCTACCGCAGCAGATTGAGGTGTGCGAAACAGGACAAAACAGGGTGAGTCGTATCTTGAGTGGGGTTGTCGCTGGAGAGGCAGTAGTCACAGTCATCTGGGTCCTACTGAGCGCCTTCTTTTTCTAACCATATTTGTCTACATGTTCTGCAAGCATCTGAAGAAATCTTGGAAAATCATTCCTGTCTAGACTTGCTCCTGCTGCCGCTGGATGACCACCACCAGAGCTGCCTTCCATGTCTTTAAGTATGAAGTTGAGTGTCTTGTTGAGGTCAACATCGGTCCTTCTCCGACGAATGCTCATATCCACCTCATCATCTGAGGACCTTGCACTAATACCCACCTTGGAGTCTGTCACATATGCAGAGAACTTCGCACTTTTTCCACGATAGCCATTGATTGGCATGTCCAAGACATAGCCAACAGGACCAAGCTTTTGTGCCTTCTGTTGAACATATCTGAACACTTCATGCTCAATTCTGGTTGCCTTCAAAGCAAGAAACACTATGTCGTCCATCGAGCTGGGTTTGATTCCCAGTGCCAACTGATGTACAAGGTCTTTCGACTCCTTCTGATAGTCAATCTCTTGGAGTGCTTGCACGAGGAGTCCTGCTTCAAGGTAGAGTGTTCGTTTATCAACATCATCAAAATGGGTCTTTGCAAAGGGTGTTTCGTCGCAATAGTCTCCGATTGCACCGTAGAGAGCCAGTCGAAGAGCGTGTTCTGGGAGGGAGGGGGCAAACTTCCTGTAGACCAGTTCAGCTGTACAAGGACCAACCTCATGAAACAGCTCCACTCGTTTACCAAGCTCTCTCCGTTCCTTAGGGGTCATAGGATGATGATCAGGCCAATGAATCTCTGTTGATTTTGGAAATCTGTCGAGAGCTCTAATAACCTCACTAAACTTCTTCGAATTGATGGCGATATCACTCACATGTACAATGTCTGGTTTGTCCTTAGCCACACGATAAAGGTCTTGATGAACTTGTGCTGGTCGTGTGAAATAGAAATCAGAACCAGGAAACACCAGAATTGCTATGGCGCCAGAGGTTATACCATCAAGGTCTCCATGGGTCAGAACAGTAGCTTTTGACATTAGGATTATCCACCAGATGCACTAGCGCTTGTATGCTTCCTCAAGTGCTTTGTCCCACTCATCTACTTCCGTCTCATCACCCTTACGTTTTTTCCTAGCCTTTGCACGGGCTTTACGAGCCTTTTCAGCTTCTTTCTTCTTTGCTGCTAAGTCCTTCCTCCGTAACTTTTCAGCCTCAATCTCCTCTTCCGAGAGCTTTTCCTTCTCAACTACCTCACGCCGCGAAAGCCAACTAATGAGCGCGGCTGTAAACGGAAAGAGTCCTACCACTGGAACGAGAAATAGAATTACAATTTCAGGTTGGAGCATCTCAATGCTGTTCTGTATACCAGCAGGTAAATTGAGTATCATTTGAATCACATTGGGATTCATCAGGATGAAGGACACTGCAACAACTGTAAGAAACCGAATCGCTGAACCTGTTATGGTGGAGCCAATGACATATGCTGAGGACGGGGCTGCAGCCTTTGCAGTAAGTTCATCTCTCGCCTTTGAATCACTCTGAAGGAGCTCGTCAACATAGATCTGCAAGCGACGCACATCCGAAATAGCATCGAGGCTCTCAAGCGCAGACTGACCACCCATCACCTTTCGTTCCATTGCCTCTCGCAGGAATGAGAATGCAGTCGCACCTGTTGAGCGGCTCATTCCGGTTGTGCTGACCTTCTCACCACGTTCAATCGCATCCTGCTTTCGAGTGGCTTGTCGCAATGCCAATAACTGCTTCTTGAGGGTCTCCTCTCTGTCCTCAACAGGTTTTCCGACCGAATAGGCGTATATCATTTGATAACTCACTTCAAGGTAGGCAAATGAAACAAGTGCAAGAATCTGCGCTTCTGTCAAAAGAAAATCCATGAAATCAACTGGAAATGGATTGAGGTCAGGAACAATGAGGCCTCTGTATGCGGCAAGTAATATGATGATCTGAATTGAAAGAAAGGCACCCCCAACAAACTTGTGGTCCATTCTAACGAGTGATTGTAAGAATAGAACGATGCCCACTCCCGCACAGAGGAAATAGAGGAACAAGAATGTGTTGTCCCAGAGAGTCCATAGCACATCGAACAGATTCTGCGTGAATGATGCCCAGACATCTTGGATGTTTGTCAATGGGTCTGTCAGTCCATATGGCTGCATGTACCAAGTCCTGAGAACAAGCGTGTTATAGAGACCCACTATCAGATTCTCGGGTAATACACCACCTGCAAAGGCGCTTGCAAGACCACTCAGCATTGTTGTGGCAAGGAAGAACACAATCAAAGAGAGCATACGAAAGACAGTAACAATGAAAGCATAGGGGGTATCCCAGTGCCAGATGTCATTGGGGTCAAGAATTGAATATACGAGGTACGCCATAACCGCGAAAGTGGCAACCGATGCAATTCGGAGAATCCAAGTGACAGCCTTCAAAACATAGCCACCCCCCGTTGCTTTGCTGTTTCGTACGTACGTATGATTGTTGGTAAGAAGTCCTCAGGTCCAACATTAATCACGTTGATATTGAATCTCGAAAGTGCCCGTGAAATCTTGTTTCTTCGCTCCCAGAGCTCTTCAGAAACTGCCTCAGACAGTACTTTTTCGACTGGACCAAACTGACCCACTGGTGCCTCAAACCATGGACCAAATGGACTGATGATGATTGCTTTGTGTCCGTTGGCGGTCAGGGTCTTCATTGCATTGAGAAGAGGTGCAGGACTCTCCTCGAGGTCAGTCATCCAGATGATGAGTGTACGTTTCTTACTCTGTGACACGACGTGTGCAATAGCTGTCTCGTAGTCGCTCCAACCCTTGGGCTCAGCCATAGCTAGGACTTCGAGAACGTCATACATATGATTCGGTCGTGTTCCTGGTGGAACATATCCATGGACTATGTCACTGAAGACGCAGGTGCCAACCAGGTCCTTCCTCTCAAGACCCATGTGAGTTAGGAGTACCGCTGCTCTAATTGCATACTCCAGCTTTGTGTTCTCAGGATAGCCGTTTCCCATACTTCCACTGGTGTCAACCATGCACACAATTTGGACGTTCTTTTCCTGTTCCCACTGTTTGACAACCATGTCTCCGCGTTTTGCACTTGATTTCCAGTCAATGAGTCTGAACTCGTCACCAGGAACATACTCTCTGAACCCTGCAAAGTCCGTTCCCATACCAACAGTCTTAGTGCGATGGGCTCCAAACATGAGCCCAAGCTGTCGCTGTTTGGCAAAGGATTCAAGACGACGAACGTCCTTCCAGGTGGGATACACAAGAATTTCCGTATGTTCCTTCAAGGTACGCTTGTAATAGTGCATACCTAGCCTATCCCTCAGGATGACCTCAGTGGGACCTAGATAGTATCTTCCGCGCATCCGTGCTTGAAGTATGTAGGAGAAGGTGATGCTACTTCCAGGTTCAATCCTAGTCGCGATGAAGTTCTCTCCAATTGCCAGTATCCAAGTTTCTGGATATTGGTCATGAACTTCAATGAAGTCGAAATGACGTCGGGAAGCGTTTCGTATGGTGACACGGACCCGGAGGAAATCACCAGAGAATACTTTCACCTTGTCAATTTGACGGTCCACTTCGATCCCTGCAAGGTTAGCTGTCAACGCAAAGAGAGGCAAGGTGACTACTAGACCAATCACACAATATACTCCCAAGAGGACGAGGTAGAAGTTGATGAAGGAGAACCCACTAGTGAGTAGTAGGACCCCTGCGAACACCACCAGGAAGCCTCTCTGCGTTATCAATTCACATCTTCTCCAAAGATATAGGGCAATAACTCACTTCGGACAGTCTACTTCTCCCAAGATTTTTGTGACTACACGTTCTACAGTGAGACCTTCAAGCTCAGCCTCAGGTTTCAAGATGAGTCTGTGATTCAGAGCCTGGACAGATAGTCGACGCACATCTTCAGGGACCACATAGTCCCTCCCGAGCATTGCGGCTCGAGTCTTTGAGGCATTCATGAGGACAAGTGATGCTCTAGGTGAGCCTCCAAGCAGGATTTGAGGGTCATTGCGTGTTCTGACGATGATGTCACGTATGTAGTTGATGACATCCTCTTCGATGAAGACCGTCTTGCATGTGTTCTGCATCCTCACCATCGCAGCAGGATCGGCTAGCACATTCAGATCAGTCGCTTCACCAAGATGTTTCCTGCGAACAATCTCAGCCTCTTCCTGGTCTGTGGGATAATCAAGTATCAGACGGAACATGAACCTGTCAAGCTGTGCTTCTGGGAGAGGGTAGGTTCCCTCCTGTTCGACCGGGTTCTGTGTAGCAATGATTAGAAATGGTCGGGGAAGCTTGCGGGTTACACCTTCTATTGATACCTGTCGTTCTTCCATTACTTCGAGTAATGCACTCTGTGACTTGGGAGGACACCTGTTAATCTCATCAGCAAGTACGAGATTCGAGAACACAGGTCCCTTACGGAACCAAAACTCTCCTGTCCGCTGGTTGAACACATTACTGCCCAGCAGGTCAGCTGGGAGTGTGTCCACAGTCAACTGGATTCTCTTGAATGCACAACCAAGAATTGACGCGAATGTTCGCGCCATGTAAGTCTTAGCAATGCCAGGTACTCCTTCAAGTACTACATGACCGTTTGAGAGAAATGCAACGAGTACATCCCGGAGGATGTCCTCTTTCCCAACGATTATGCGGCTGCATTCTCGGATAATATCACTCGTGGCTTTATGAACCTCCTCAATTGACATGGTCGCCTGGGTGTCCACAACCACAGTGTCGTTCGTTTCTTCTGTTGTCAATTTATCTTCTACCTCTTTTTAGTGTCTATCATATGTGATTGGATATTGCGCATGAAGAAGAAGAGCTCCATCATCTCATTCTCCTTTATCTTGATAGTAGGATTGGCGGAAATCTCCTCAATCCGTTCTATGACCCTGAAGAATTCCATTTCTTTCAAATTCGGGTCCTTATAGTGCATGACCTCCCAGACTTTCCTAGGATTATATTCGCTCCATTGTTGGGTCTTCTTTAAACCACGTCGTAACCGACGATATAGCATCTTTACTACTCGGGTGTAGTTGCCCTCAGTCCGATAATACGTCATTCGTTCACTGAAATAGGTCTGCCCCCTTCGCAGAAAGACATCTGAAACACTCTTGACCTCTGGTTTCTTTATGTCAGGGAGGTACTTTTTGATACCTAATGCGGTCATGAATGGATAGGCTGCAGAAAAGAGTGGGAACGATGAGAGCCAGAGGACTCTTCCTAGGTAGAGTCCAAAGAAGAACTCACTTGACCACACGGGCACTTCCAAGAGGTGCTCGGAGAACAACACAGGCTGGCTTATATCACCATCCGTGAGCCATTCTATGATGTTGTCACCAAACCGACGATTGCCAGCCCATCGGCCCCACATGTCATTGTTGAAGATGCTGGGATCACTAAGTGCAACGATCTTACCCGCATTAGGGATATCAATAGCGCCAGCAACTGGAAGACTCCCACTCCACTCATAGTCGTCAACCTGAGGCTCATCATCAGTGATGTTTGTTTCACACCATGACCGAGGAGTCGTCCAAGCGATTCCAGCTTGACCAAGAAGACAATAGGGATTGATTGCGGATGCCCAATTGAGATGAATCTCTGATACTCCCACAGTCAAAGCACCACCATCGCTACCAGCTCTGAGATCTCTAATGATGGGAAGTCGGGGTTCCTTAGTTAGGTCATAGGAGTCTAGATCAAAGAGGACTCCGGTGGTGAATGATAGTAGACCTCTTGTGAAGTTACTCCCAATGAATTCATTGAAGAGAAAATTGAGTAATAATAGTGATGCATTCGCAGACCCAAAATCGTCAGCTATGAGTACACCGCCTCCGGCCATCAGATGCGTGAAGATGACAAGGGATGCATCAAGTGTGAAGTCTCGAACCGGACCCATAATCACCAAGACAGCGGATCCATTATAGCGAGATATAACACTCATACTAGCTTGAATCGAAGAAACATTTCGACCAGTTCCTTCGATGTTATTTGCGAACTGACTGAGACCGTTCCAATTCTCATTGTATATGGAGAAGTCATAGTTGTATGTCGACTCCACTCCAACCAACGTGGTTCCAGCTAGAATCCCAACTGGAACCCAGGCGAGGATGAATATGATCACTTGGAGGGTCTCTTTCCAGCCCATTACTATCTCTCCATCATCCTACTCTACTGGAGCAGTTGAATCAATCCTGGGATAGAGGTCTGTAAAGATTCGAACCGCTTCCTCATACCTCTCACGAGTCATCTCGTGATGCGAGAAACGAGCCTCTTCGTATGTCTGGACGAACTGCTCCACAGTTGCTCCGTCGAGGGGAATAACCTGCAAGACACGATCTAGGAACTCGCGAGCGGTTTCAGAATGGGATCTCTCCGAACCCATCTTTGCCCCACACATTTGCTCGAAGGTACGATACGCAAGAGTGATTGAGGCACCGTACTTTCCAGAGTCTGCGAGTTTCTTGATATTTCGTAACTTGGTTGGGATATCAAATCCTCTCGAAATGACAGGACTGCGGAACATTCCTCTTACGATGTACAGATACGCCAAGACGGCGACGACTGCACCAATGAGTAAGATACCTGCTATGAGTAAATCTGTTCCTTGCAATGGATTACCACCTGTTGTTTGTATATTGATTGTAAACATATTAGATTGAATATCATTAACTCCAAATCCGATGAACGTGAGTGTGAACTGAATCACTGCTCCATCAGGCTGTGCTGGTACGTTGTGTGTGAACTTACCATTTTGATCGGTGAGGTAGGTGTACTGATCAGTACCATTATAGTTAAGCTCCACCGTGCGACGTGCGATAGGATTACCCAACGAGTCAAGGAATGTGCACTCGATGACAAAGGACTGACCTGGGTCAACTCTATTTGGAGTTGCCACGAACACTACATCCGTGAAAACATGAATTGCATTGTCCGAACTATCGCTGCTGGGATGTACGAAGGAAACTCCGCCAAATTCCGCAGTGACATTGAAGAATCCATCACCCGCGTTCCAGGTGAGTGGCACTGTAAACTGGAATCTCATTCCACTCGCATTGGTCAGTATGACGTTTGCCAGAAATATGGAACCGAGGTACAGCGATACTGATTCTCCATCAAGCGGAATGTCATCATCGTCAACCAGTTGGATATCTACTGGGAAGCTCTCACCAGGCAACCGAGCGGATACAGGAGTCTGAACATAGACTGTTGAGTCAATGTAGACTAGAATGGTCCATGCTGTCGGACCAGTTCTTAGCTCATGGAATGAGGAAACGAAACGCACACTGATTATATACGAACCTCGTGGTTGGTTAGTCGGTACAAGAAGCGAGATGGAATAGCTGCCATCTCCAGCTGTGATATCAGTGACTGATGTCCCCCCACCATCAACTAATGCCTCCACGGTCAGTCCTTCCACAGCAAAACCACCATCGTTGAGAACATCTCCTGTAATAATCAGGGTTTCACCACGATTCACTATATTATCAACGGGCTCTGGGTCCATGAGTATGTCCACACGCTCAATCACAGTGACATCCTCGAAGAATTCCTGTATATCGAGGTCTCCAAAAGCAAGCGATGGAGGCTGAAACAGTGCATAGCCCGAATAGACACCTGGATCATAACCATAGTTCACTGGATGACCGTAACTGAAAGCTCCTGCGACAGGGTCACTAATCGTTATCGTTGTGAGTAAGCCACCGCCCCACCAGATCTGTATGTCGTACCAGACCATGGGAGTCCCATTTGTGAACTGTAGTGTCCCACTGAATGACAGACCTCCACCAAGATAGACAGTTGTCAGGTTTACTGATGCTGTGATGGCGATGGTGTAGAT
>JAEORX010000221.1 GCA_016840685.1 Candidatus Thorarchaeota archaeon | reverse complement strand
GAATGATATTTGCGTCATTGAGGTCTAGATTCTTTTTACTTACAACACAGTAGCTTCTGTAACCATTTGTTTTTCCTCAAGAACTTCTTCCGATAACTCATCAATTCCTTGATGAGCATAGTATGTTTTGTAAAGGTCCTCATAGATACCTTTCTTCTCAAGAAGTTCAGAATGTGTACCTTGTTCTACTATACGACCCTTGTCAAAAACAAGAATCTTGTCAGCTTTCGCAATAGTGCTGAGACGGTGGGCTATCACAATGGTAGTTCTTCCTGAAAATAATCGTTCCTGAGCCTTCTGAACAAGGGACTCTGAGTAAGCGTCCAACCGACTCGTAGCTTCATCAAGGATCAGTATCCTAGGATTTGCGACAAGTGTCCGTACAATGGTTATCATCTGTCGCTGTCCAGAACTAAGATTCTTTCCACCTTCCAAGACACTAGAGTCATAAGCTTCTGGTAGGGTTTCAATGAACTCACAAGCCTTTGTCAATCTGCAGAGCTCCATAATCTCATTATCCGCTGCATCAGGAAGACCATATTTTATGTTCTCAATTACAGTTCCATCAAACAGATATGGCTCCTGAGAAACTAGAGCGACTGAATCATGAAGCGACCTGAGAGTCACCATTGAGATGTCTTGATCACCTATGAGTATTCTACCTTTTTGAGGGTCATAGAACCTATTGATGAGAGAGGCAATCGTCGTTTTTCCAGCTCCTGTTGCACCAACAATCGCAACTGTTGTCCCAGGTTCTATCTCGAAGCTGACATCTGTCAATACTTCTTGTTCGTCAACGTAAGAAAATGTCACCTGTTCGAAGGTGATGCCATCACTTGAGTCTTCAAGAGGGACTGCATCCTTTGCTTCAACTAGAGCAGGTTTCGCATCGATTACATCTGAGATTCTGTCCATTGCAGCTAGAGATGCTTGAATCTGTGCACCCTGAAGACTGATTATCAATAACGGGAACATAAACCGCTGCACCAGAATGATACCAAGGAAGAGTTCTCCAATGCTCAGTACAGCTGCAGCCCCAGTAGCTAGTCCTGCTCCAACAAAGAGAACAGCCGCTATTATGAAAACACTCATTGCCCCAACTGTTGGGAAAAGGAAAGTGAAGAAGAGCGTTAATCGGAAATTGTGTTTGTATGATTCATTGTTGAGTTCCAAGAGTTGATTATTCGTTTCTTTTTCACGATTGAATGCCTTAGCGATTTGAATGCCACTTAGATTCTCAGCAATTTGACCCGAAACCATGCCATACGCCCTCTGTGTTGCAAGCATGGTTCTCTGACCTACTGTTCCATAAAGTGCAGCCATTATCAATACGACTGGGACCGTAATCAAGGAGGTCATGGCGACTACTGGAGATGTGATCCATAGAACAATGAAAGTAAGAACCAGCAGTACCAACTGACTTGCTATATCCATAATAACCTCTATACCAGTACTTAAAGCATCAGTGTCAGATGTCACTCGCGAAGTCACATTTCCACTCCGCTCACCTTTATGGAATGACAGATCGGCATCGATTAGATGGGAATATGTATCCTCCTGTACTTTATTGACAAATCCTGCTTGAGCTTTAGCAATAACTTGAGTGTAAAATGAACCAGCAATCCATGAAATCAGACGAAGTCCAAGATATACCAGAGTCAATGTGATTATGATGGTAGTGACATTTACAACGCTGAGAACAGAATCAATACCCTGAGAGAGGATGATAGGACTAATGGCATCAACAGCACTAGAAAGCACTGCGAGAATGGCACCAGTGACGATGATTCTCCTGAATCCCTTGAAGTAACCCCCCATGCGTCGCAGAAGAAGAGTGATTGGACGGCTTCGTTTCTTATTCCCTTGTTCAGGACGTCCTCTGGCACTCATCATGAAACACCTCCAACGACTTGCACTGTTTCAAGCATCTTACGAGTTTCAGGAAGCTGTTCGAAAATCTGTCTGTAGTGACTTGATTCTCTCAGAAGTTTCTCATGAGCACCAAATGCTATGAGTTGTCCTCTGTCTAGAATCATAACAAGGTCTGATTCTAGAAGAGTCCGAAGCCGTTGAGTCACAGTAATGCTAGTCCTGTCAGTCATTGCTTCGTCAAGGGCACGACGCATAAGATACTCTGTTCTTGCATCAATGGCACTTGTGGAGTCATCAAGGAGTAGTACTGATGGATTATGAAGTAACGCACGAGCGATAGCAAGACGTTGACGTTGTCCACCAGACAGAGTCATTCCTCTTTCTCCAATAACTGTATCATAACCAGAGGGAGTTTCCATGATGAATTCGTGCGCTTGTGCCCGCTTGGCTGCGTTTATTATAGCCTCATCTGAGGCATTATTACAACCATAGGCAATATTATCACGGATAGACATCTTGAAGAGAAACACATCTTGCTCAACAAGTCCAACAGCCTTTCTGACAAAATTCGAGGGAACATCACGAAGATCGGTATTACCAATCGTCACTCGACCCACTGTCGGATCGTAAAATCTTAGAAGCAGCTTGAGAATAGAACTTTTACCTCCACCAGGTCCACCAATAAGTGCAACTCTTGAGCCTTCAGGGATCATGAAGTCGATGTTTCTTAACGCATAGCTTCCATTTCCATTTGCACTTGGATATCGAAATGATACATCTTCAAATACAATGTCCCCTGACAGAGTAGGTAGACTGTCAGATGTTGGTTCAACTTCAGTCAGCGGGTCATGCCAGTTTAGAAGCTCAATGATTCGGTTTGCATTCACAAAAGCACCTCGTATCAGGAGCAAATTTCTCGGAAGCATGAAGTTCTGTGCATCTGCAGCAAGGAGTAAGGTAAGAATCTGAACCAGATCTCCTACGCTAATTGTACCGGCAACAAGCAGAGTTGATCCATACAGGAATGAACCTGTGGTGACCAAGATCAATATCAATTGAGGATAGAAGAATGCAGAGAGACGACCTTCCTTCTCAACAGAGTCGGCATAATTGACACTTGTGCCACTGAACTTATCTTTCTCTCTCTCTTCGGAACCAAAAGCTCGAACTACTTCAATTCCTCTGAAGGCTTCCTGAGATACTGATGTCAGGACCTCCATCCGTTCTGCTCTTAACCTTCTGACAGGTTCCACAATCTGAGCATATCGAAGTGCAAAGAAAAGATAGATTGGTAGACCTAGAATCATGATGAAACCGAGTGTTAGACTGAAGTTCCATAGAACATAGGCTGTAATGCCATATGCTGCAAATGAACCGATTATCATTCGGAGACCTGGATTCAATGACCATCGTATCCAGTTGATATCCTGCATTGAGATAGACAAGAGTCTCTTGCTGTCAATTTGATCATGAAAAGCCATGCTATGATCTTGCAATGACTCAAATAGCTCTTGCCTTGCATCACGTTCCCAACCAGAGATTACTGCAGCCCAAGATGCTCCAGCTATGAAGTTGAATACAAGATATATCAGACCAATGAAGACAATCGTCCAAACTTGTGATACAAAACCAGCACTGAATCCCTCGGCACGCAAAAGGTCTATTGCTTGTCCTATGACAATGAAAGGAAGTGCAGTAAATAGGGATGCGACTCCAGTCAGCAGTAAGGCCCCAGTGGTGAGAAATGGGTGCTTCTTCATTCCTGATAGAATGTATCCTGCAGGACTCTCATACCTATCTCTTCCCTTCGCTGACATTCTATACCATCTCAAAAAGAGTGTTATGATGTCATTAACTATTGTGAATCTATATAATGTTTTTGGCATGTCCACTATTTTTGAAGTCGGATGAATAATGCTTGTTAGAAACAATGATTGAACG
>JAEORX010000220.1 GCA_016840685.1 Candidatus Thorarchaeota archaeon | reverse complement strand
AAGAAACCTCTCGCATAAAACCTTAGTCACACCCGATACAATGACAGAGTAGTTTATTGGGACCAGTATCCGACGAAAAGACATGGTGTCACGGTCTCTTGAGAAGATGATGCTGATAGCAATTGGCCTCTCAACGGCAGTCATTGTGGGTGTACCAGTGTTGATGTATGCGATTGATACAATCAACACAACTTCACAACTACAAGAGGTGATGCTAGCAGCAGAGCAAATGCACAACGCAACAAGGGAGGTGGATAATGGTTTCAGTAATACTACTTCAATTACTGTATGGATTAATCCGGGAGTTGCAGTGAGTGCAGATGGAAATACGTTGACAGTTTCATATAACAATGATGGGGGACTTCCAAGGACATGGTCCGAAACATACAATCACGCCATATCAATAAATCAACCCATAGTAAGTCATACAAACAAAGTACTGTATTCTATGGAAATCGTCAGGATTGATGACACCATTCATATCTCATTTTTTGAAGTACCAATTTGAGGGCCGGCAGTTCGATTAATAGAGCACAACGTTTTTAATCTGGGCTCAGGTTCACGCCGCTAGCACCCTCAGGTGAGGACTGAAAGTAATGGCAGAAGATGTCGATAGAATCGACGAAACTGGTACTGACGAGGAAGAGTCCAAGCCAGAGGAGGAGAAGCTAGAGGAGAAAAAGCCAAGAAAGACTGGGCGTAGATCGAACCCCTTTGGATTGATACTGAACACCAGGATGTTACGCAGGGTCTTCCAGATCCTCGCGTTCATCGGAATCAACGGCTACATTTTGCTATCGTGGTTTCATATGCCCAATGTTCAAGCATTCTGGTTGTCCATATGGCAGAATCTACCAACACTACCCATTTTGGCTCCACTCGAGGCACCCTTTGGAGTAATAGCAGGCTCATTTGACACCATGATACGAGAGTTCGCAACGGGTATCTTTCCATTCTTCACGCTAGGTGCTATGATAATCATAACCATCACCGTTGGCAGGGCTCCCTGTGGATGGATCTGCCCCATCGGCACAATTCAAGATTTCATCACCCTACCGAAACGGACTAAAATTCGACCAGCTCCTGGAACAGAGAGCGAACTTCGAAAGATCAAGGCATATGTATTTGTCATTGTAGCATTCCTTGCAGTTTGGGTTGGATTTTCTAGAATCACAGGCACTGCAGAGGCTCTTGAGAACACCCTTGGTGGGTTTGTCAATGATGCTTTTGCACCCTTGAATCCTGCATACATTCTATTCGTTGTACTACCGAACCAACTATGGCCAACAGGCCTTGATACTCTATGGTACTTCACTCAATGGGAGTGGGCACTTGCGCAGATGGGGTTCGTCATTTTCATATTTCTCATCTCATTCTGGGTCCCCAGATGGTTCTGCCGATGGCTTTGCCCTGCTGGATGGTTTTATAGCATATTTTCGCGGGACTCGATAATCGGGATAGGAAGAAACCCAGCTCGGTGCACACCAGATACCTGCAATGTCTGCGAAGTGGTTTGTCCAATGAACATCCGTATTCGGAGATATCCGTACCAACATATGCATAGTCCAGACTGTATCCTATGTCTCGATTGCAGAAGTCACTGTCCCAATGATGCAATTGTACTGAGATTCTCATAGACCAAGGGTTGAAGCAGACTTCAGAACATCGTTGAAGGCGGTATTGATGTTCGAATACATCTCCATGAGCTTGAGACCACTCTCTGTGACTCTTGCACCACCACCACCTTCAGTCCCGCCCTTATAGGTTTCAACAAGGGTAATACCTAGTTTCTTCTCAATCTTCTTGATGACTCCCCAAGCATAACGATATGACATCTTGAGTTTCTTGGCACCCTGAGTAATTGTTCCCTCTTCATGAACCGACTTCAATATAGCAAAAGCTCCAGGTCCAAAAATGTACTCTCCGTCCCGCTCAAACCAGAGCTTATAGTCTGGCACTAGATCGAAACCACGTCTGTCCTTCGCACACATATATGACCACTCCATAAATGGGGTTTGAGGACCAAGCTCGGGATTTGATCTGCGTGATCTAATGACCCCATCTAAGTCGTTCGGGTTTTGTTTCTTTCTTGAAGACCTTCTTCACCGTTTTCCAATGATCAGCACACAGGTAGACCGTTCTCGATCGGGCATCTTTCACCTTAAGATTGGCTTTTGCCACGCTCTCAGAAATCCTATCCCTCTTCATAGATCTCTTTGAGGGTTTCCTGCATCCAACTATACTGCAAATCTTATCCTCGGACACTTGGGACACTTCAAATGAACTACCAGTTGTACTGTATTATAACTATAGCGCATTGATATCAAGCGTTCTCGCCCTTTGGGGTGAAAACCCCACCCTTTGAAAAGTCAATAAACACGCATTCCTCATCGCCAAGGCGGAGTTTGACAGATTCCGAGTCATCAGCATGTCCCATAACCGTTGTCGCAAGACCGTGCTTCTCAGCGATTCGCCTTACCTCTGGAAGATTATCATCAGACGTTGCAACAAGAAATCCTAGTGAGATAAACATCCGAACCCAGTCATCCAATGGAATCTCGGATGGACGTGATGAATCAAGATTATCTAAGTTTAGAACGCCTCCGCATCCAGAGTATTCCAACATCATGGCAGCAGTGCCAATAACTCCAGCTACAGAAACATCCTTTGCTGCGGTCAGTACTTTTTCGTGGGCAAGTTCATTCATCACCGAAAGCCGATTAACAACATCTTCAGATGATCTTCCCGTGACAGAATCCCAGCCAAGTGGGTAACTCTCGCCCCGTTGTCCAACTCTGTCGAACAGGAGTATAAGGACGTCACCAGATTTAGCTCCACCTGCTGTCAGAAGGTTGGACTTCATCACTTTACCTGTAGCAGAACCAACTACATAGGTCGAGCTGGAATGAGGGTTTGTGTGCCCTCTGACAATGGGAATTCTAAACATCTGCGACCCAGTGATGAGACCATCAAGTAATGCCTCGCCAATTCCAGAGTCGGAATATGACAAGGCAACTGCAAAAGATGTTGGAGTCCCCCCAGCTGCATAGATGTCCATCACATTTGCTAGGACTGCATTAAATCCAGCTGCCCGAGGGAAGTTTAAACAGAGGCTCTCAACAATCCCATCTGTGGTCAGCAGGACATACTCATCAGACTCTGTGCCAATCGCTGCAGAATCCTCTCCAAGACCATGGGGTGTGTTGCCATTGAAGGACTCTAATCGTAGTTTATCAATAATGGAAGGGAGTACAAATTTCCTTGTGATTCCATCGAAGCTCATGAGGAGCTTCAAAATCTCATCAAGACGGCTCAAGTCAAATCACTCTATGTCAGGGAGTAGGTGTTGTTGGACCAGGAAGCAAGCCAACAGCAAAAGCAGCTTGTCCCAGCAGGAACCCGATTCCTAGGAGTGATATTCCAACCATGAAGTAGATGAGCGCCCTCATCTCAGGGCGGATTTCCTCGAACACTTAAGTTCACCTTCGTGACCAGCGAACTAGGTGTCACTTATAGACATTGTGCCATGAGATGCAACTCATAGTAAGTTGTTTCATCTCAATCGAAATTTCTTCGCGATTTCTTTTGGCATTGAGTCAGGATATGGTTCATCTAGCTTGATGAGAACATCCTTCTGGATGGGCAAATCAGTTTGTTTGCACTTTCCGTCTTGCGTCATCCTTCGAGCGGTACACTTCGAATGAACACACCATCCTTGATCACACTCCTCGTCAATCCAGGTACACCATACAATCTGCTTATTCCCCTGCTTTCGGATCTTGAGCGCAGGAGGTCTTCTTTCACAGACAAAGTTCTTGCACAAGGCAGTG
>JAEORX010000219.1 GCA_016840685.1 Candidatus Thorarchaeota archaeon | reverse complement strand
ATGGTCATTGTAGGATTTTGAGAGCTTATACGTTTTCCACTATAGAATGACTTTGCAATAAGAGTCATTGAACATGGAACTGCGACTAAGGGGATGTAATATGAACTTGGTGATAGAAAGGCAGAAAGGAAAAATATTACTACACCAGCTAATGCTCCTAGAAGATCAATGGCATGTAGAAAATCTGACGCATTCTTGAACACATTCTCAGGAAGTGTGAAAAATCTCTGCGTAATTGACCATTCCGGATACGTCCGTTTCCAGAGAATTGCCTTTTGATTGCGGCGATGGAAAATCAGCACTGCTATACAGCACTCAACCAGTATGATTTGAGTTAGAAAAATCATGGATGTGTTAGTGTAAATCCAAATTGGTCCAATCAGAGTTGATGCAAGGACTACCAGAAATGACCAAGTAAGAGCAATGGATGTAGCTTGCAGAAAAGCTTCAGACAGAGATGCTGTAGGATCTTTGCGAATCTCTGGCTTTTTCTGTTCAGTCCCAGAATCATCACGGTCTTTCTGAGTGGATTCATCTTCAGAAGTATCATGGACTGCTGGTATTGCTTCAGGAAGCATTGAATACCTATATTCTTCAGCGACTTCACTTGGAGCTCCGAACTGCGCAACAACCTTCTTAGCTGATTGAAGGGTGATCTCCCCACCTCCCAGATCACGAGCAGTTTCTACCATGTATGTCCGTAGTTCTGTTATTACTTCCTCAGAAATTGATTCAGGAAGGTGTTCGTTTATTAGAGTCAAATACTCCTCAATGATTCCATCTGGTTCCTCAGTCATTTCAACCCAGCCTCCTCTATCAACAGCATCAATTGACTGTTTAAATTTCTCCAACTTTTTGCCATCCTCCCTAGAATTCTACGACCCTCTCTAGTGACATAGTATAACCTTCTCCGTTTACCTGATGTATCAGACCATCTCCCCTCCAAGATACCTCTCTTCTCTAGCCTTCGTAAGAGAGGATATGTTGTACTCGGCTCGAGCTGTAGCGCATCATACTGCTCCTGACCAAGCTTCTTCATGATGTCGTACCCGTAGGATTCACCATCTAGGATGATTGCAAGTATGGCCAGTGACAGAGCCCCACGTCGAATCTCCAAGGACCAACGTTCATATTCGGTTTCTGGTCCAGCTTTGTCATCATCATCCGTCATTTCCTACCAACCTACCAAATTACTATGTACGACGATATAGTATGTAACACGATATATATTTAACCTTTTCACATAGTGACAAAGACCCCAGACATCTTAATATGGAACAATTGGCACCGAAACAAAGAGGTGCTCGCACTGAGTATTATGGATCATATTGCATCATTACTTGATTCTGTCGAAATCAAGTACACACGAGAAGACAACGTTCTAATGATGAGATGGAAGACGGACCATTTTGAAGATCTAAAGATCAAGATAGTGACAAACAAGGATGAATCATGGGCGTATGTTGTGGCTCCATTCACTAACTTTTATGAGGTTGAAGAGACCAAGAGAATGAAACTCGCTTACGACATGCTGAAGGAGTCGTGGAAGGCAAATGGTGTTAAATTTGCTATTGATGATGATGACGACATTATTGTGATTGCAGAAACAAATGACACAGACCTCACAGCTGATGAGGTTCGGACTCTAGTTGGGCATGTCGTGCACGCATGCGATACGCTATGGACAATATATCCCGCTTAGGTCAGTCTGAGTCGATTTATGAGTCATATTCTATTCTATCTGATACTGGATATTCGACATCTTCATAAGTTGCTTAAACTGAATCAATTTTGTGAACCAGATGACTGAAAATGCTCAGGTAGAGCCTTTCCCTGTGGATAAGCGAGAGCGCCTGGTAGACATATTTTACCCCAAGCGGGCTTCATTCATTTTTTACTATGTCTTCGGTTCAGTCGTCTTTATTATTGGACTTGGATTTATGATAGTCACCTCATATGGTGGACTGGGTCGTGACTTAGTCTCTTGGTCCTTAAGTGTAAGCGCTATGGTCTTTGGGATATTACTTGTCATCTGGGCTGAGAGTAGGCGCTGGTTCACCCTCTATATAATCACAACCTGGAATGTCAGAGTTCGAAAAGGTGTAATTTCAAGATCCACCAAGAGAGTGTTCTATGACGAGATAACACTCCTTCATAGCTCAGGTCCTCCTGATGAACGCAAGGTTGGAATGGGCGATGTTGAAATATACACATCTGAGGATGAGATAGAACCTGCACTTGTCTTCGATGGAGTTCATAATCCTGATGGGGTCAGAGAGATCATTCAACGGTTTATCCAAACGATTCCTGAGCCACTCCCGTGGGCTCATCTTGATAGATGAGAGACCAAAAGTACAATGAGTGACCTTTATTATGGTTCATTGACATAAGCACAAAAGAAATCAAGGCATATACACACCCAAAAAAAGGGAGAGGTCTGAGCTGACGAGGTTTACCATACGGTACGTTGCGTCTGATGGTGAGAAATACCAGGTCGAGAAAGATGATCACTACACAGAAATCGATCTTTCAGACACGGGAATGAAATCCATTAGCCTTGAACCTCTAGGTCAATGTTCAAATCTCGAGAAACTGAATCTCGACACGAATCTCCTCAGTGAAATCGATCTTTCACCCCTGAGTTATTGTTCAAACCTTAAGATACTGAGCTTGACATCGAATGAAATAACTCACATTGATCTAACACCATTATCAAGATGCTTAGGGCTACAAGCACTAGAACTCTCCGACAATCGGCTTACTGAAATTGATCTGTCTGCATTAAACCAGTGCAAAGATTTGAGATGGCTGTACATCTCTGACAATCGAATTAGGAAGTTGGACCTAAATCCACTCAGCAGACTCTCGAAACTGCAATATCTTGTTCTCTCAGGGAACTTGCTACGAGAAATCGATCTCAGTCCATTAGAACGATCAAGAGACCTACGCTACCTGCATCTAAATGAGAATGCATTACAGACTTTGGACATCTCAGTCCTTTTCTATTGTGATAATCTCGAGTCACTTGCAGTGGATGATACTGTTCTACTAACAGCAAATCACAAGCTCAAACATCTCCCCTACTTCCCTGATCCTATCAACAAGAAATTGGAGATTGTACAATGGACACATGAAGTGCGACATCAATTTAAAGCATAATACTCAACGATTTATGATTAATAGACTGTCCTTACACACGCGAAAGACAAGAGGGGTCGATTCAAGGTGAATGAAATTCGTGTCCAATTTGGTACAAAAGATGGAGACACTGATAGCTATGAGACAAATGAAAATGCTACAAATATCAACCTCTCTGGTCATGACATTGTTGAGATAGATTTGTCACCTTTACGTGTCTGCAAAAACCTTGTGGAACTTAATCTCTCTGCAAACATAATTCGTAGCATCAATCTCGAACCACTCTTGGGGTGTCACAGCCTTCAAAAGCTGAATCTGAGTTCAAACCTAATTTCCGCACTTGATCTCACTCCTATTGAAAAGTGCACCAATCTACAGGATATTTTCCTCGAGATCAATAATATGAAACGTATAGATCTATCTCCACTAACAACATGTATTCAACTAGAGGAATTATGTCTACAGGCTAATGATTTCCAAAGCATCGATCTATCACCTTTAAGAATGTGTTCCAAATTGAGATTTTTGAGGTTAGATAACAATCAACTGATCGATGTTGACCTTCGACCACTCTCACGATGCATAAACCTCCAAGAGTTGTTTTTAGAAAATAATAGGTTTGAAGAGTTAGACCTTGCACCGCTAAGTTCCTGTTCTTCATTAGAAGGTCTATGGCTTAGGTCCACAGATATTCTAAAAATTGAGCTTTTGCCATTGAAGG
>JAEORX010000042.1 GCA_016840685.1 Candidatus Thorarchaeota archaeon | reverse complement strand
CTCCCCAGCTAAACCAAGGGTCTTGTTCTCTTCAAGATTAAGATTTACATTGTCAACTCCCCGAGCAGTCCCTCTCCTTGTTTTGTATTCAACAGTCAAATTTTGAATTTCGAGAAGGTTTGCCATAACGATCACTCCTTCAACTTAGGTGTGAGAATCTCATTCAATCCCTCACCCGCGAGTGTGAATCCAAGGGCAAGAATTACAATCATAAGTCCTGGATATGTGATAACCCACCATTTGCCTGCGATTAATTGATGAGAGCCGAATGTAAGGTCCCATCCCCAATCCGGTACACTGACTGGTAGGCCTAATCCAACAAAGGTCAGTCCTGCGGCGGTTAATATTGCATCTGCAAAGTTGATTGACATCACAACAACTGCTGAGGGAAGCACATTTGGTAGTACGTATCTAAACAATATGTCTCTATCTCGTGCTCCAAGTACAATAGCTGCTTCCACGTAGGGAAGTTCTTTGACAGTGAGAACTTGACTACGAATTACTCTGAAATATGATGGAATATACACAACTGCTATAGCTAGCGCCATGTTTACTACTCCTGGACCAAGCATTGCTGCGATGGCAATGGCCAGGACTAGCCCCGGAAACGCAAAGATACTGTCCATGACTAATGATGTTGCTTTGTCAGCAACTCCTCCCCTATATGACGCTGCAAGACCTAATGGAACTCCAACCGAAAAACATACGAGAACTGACAATACTGCTACTTGGAGCATTATACCCCCTCCAGCAATAGTCCGGCTCAATAGGTCTTGTCCGAGTGATGTTGTACCAAGCGGAAACTGGACTGATGGTGCACTAATATAGGGTCCAACATCTAGGTCCCTTGGATCATAAGGTACAACCCACCATGATACTGCTGTCATGTAGACCATGGCAAACACAATTAGGAGACCTGCCATTGCAACATATCCAGCAGACCCTCTCTCCTCAAGTATCGGGTAACCATCATAAAGGAGTATTACAACAACACCAAGAACTGTTCCTCCCAAAACTAAAGCTGATGACAGACTACCTTCACTCTCTGGAACCCAAAAGAGGCCTACTACTACAGATACGAACCCTAGTATAATGAATATTGCACTAAGGAACAACCAGCCCGTACGTGGGGTCATATGTTTCTCTTGTATTCTATACTTCCGATAAGCATCTGAGATAAGCACAACGAATGCACAAAGAATTGTGTAAACAATGACATAGATACCTATTCCGCTATTGGAACGTAATGCAAGCCCAATGAAGGCACTAATAATCGCTAATGAGCCAATTACGACTACTGCAAGTCCTATGAGAAAACTACGTGAACGTTCTTTCCAGTCTCCAGTTCTTGGGATTAGATAATAGAAAACGCCACTAATTGCTGTTTCTTGTTGCGACATTCGTTTCTCACCTCATAGTCGGATTCGTGGGTCTAGGTATGCATACAAGATATCTAGAATGAGTGTCACTATGGACACAAGTATCCCAAAGAAGACAACAACTCCCTGAATTGCTGTATAATCTCTGTGTGCTATCCGTTGGACCAAATATGTCCCTAAACCCGGCCAGCTAAATGTAGTTTCAGTAAGAACAGCTCCAGCTAAAAGCGCAGCAAATTGGAGGCCAATCATCGTTAGAATAGGCAGAAAGGCATTTTTCAAGGCATATGTGTATGTGATTTTGCCAGAGGAGAGTCCACGTGCCTCAGCTGCAACAACGAAGTCTTGGCGTAGGGTTTCAAGCATATTGGTTCGCGTAAGTCTGATGAAAATACCACATAGAATTGTCCCAAGAGTAATTGTTGGTAATATCAAATACCTCAATGATACAACGAATCCTGTAATATTGCCTGTGAGCAAACTGTCAATGGTGTACATTCCCGTGATTGTTGTGGGTGTAGCATAGTGAGGATCAAACCGTGTTCCAGTTGGCAAAAGATGAAGCCAGATTGAGAATATGATTTGAAGAATCATGCCCAGGAAGAAGACAGGAATCGCATATGTGACAATTCCAAACATTCTGATTCCATGGTCTTGGGTTTTGTCATAATTCTTTGCAGATTTGACACCCAATGCAACGCCAAGAAGAACAGCATATATCATGGAGTAGATTGTCAACTCCAAGGTGGCTGGAAATCTAACAACAATATGCTCACTAATTGGAGTGAAGTCTTGCATAGATAGCCCAAAGTCACCTGCTGGAAGTCCAATTAGGTAGTTGAAATATTGTTGAAGGATTGGTACATCCAGTCCCAGTGTTTGCCTGAATGCTTCAAGGGTTTCTGGGTCCACATGCCTTTCAAAGTGGAGAAGAGCTGGGTCGCCTGGCAAAATTCGTACAATGATGAAGACGAAAGTTAGAAGAAGCATTATCATTGGTATTGTCATCAAGACTCGAGTGACCACATATGACTTCAATGACATTTTTTCTCACCATGAATACTCATGTGCGAATTGCATTCTCTTTCTTAAGCTTGTCTACTAGAGTAAATATCCCAACTCCAATATTAATAAAAAGAGAAAGAGAAAGGTAGGCAAAGAAGCCTACCAAATCTCTGTTTTAGACTGAATCGAATTTTCTGGCATTATGTCATAAAGACTAACCAGTGCCGCCAGTTGACAGTGATGTCGAGAATGATCCCGCCAACGTTAAGTTTGGAGACTGCTACTGTGTTGCTCTGCCAGAGTGGCACTACTGAACACTCTTCAGCTTGGAGTTGCTGAAGCTCAAGATAGGCTGCCTCTCTCGCGGCATTGGTTGTAGCACTCCTACCTTCCTGCCATAGATCGTTTTGAGCTATTCCGCCAGCTGGATATGTGGCATTATAACCTAGATTGAGCCAACTTGCGAAGGGCAAGAACTCGTAGTTGTCAGGATCTATAAAGTCTGGATACCAGCCATAGATGAAGACAGGCATAGTTCCTGCATTTCTTGCGAGTCTGAATGTTGGCCACTCAAGCCCTGTGAGAGTCACATCAATAACTCCACTTGCTTCCCAGTCAGCCTCATAGACTAAAGCTTGCTCTTGGCTCTGTGGATAGTGCCCAGAGCTCTCATAGTACAGCTCAAGCTCAAGCTTGTGAGTTGAATTATAGCCATATGGCGCAAGCATTGCTTGCGTGTAGGAGTAATTGGCGTCTCCGTACACTTCGAATGTTGGGTCATGATATGCCATTCCTGCGGGAATCATGCTGTATAACTCTTCGAATGTCCCAAGGAACGCTGACTCGACAACGTGAGTCCTGTTCAAGGCAGCTGTGATACCTCTACGGATATCGGTTACGTTGTATGGATAGATATCTTGCTGGAAGCAGAGATATTGTATCTGAGCTCCAATACCTTCCCACACCTTTACAGCGGTGTTCTCCTTAAATGAAGCAATCTGTGTTGCAGTGAGTTGACGATAGGCAATGTCAATCTCACCCGATGTTATAGCTGCTGCCAGAGCACTATCACTTGCATACATCTTGATTGTGACATTGTTTGTCCTTGGTAGACCTGCAGCGGCATCGAAATAATCAGGGTTCCTAACAAGTCTAATCTCCTCGTCACTTCCACCAACACGGGTCCAAGAAGCTAGAAGATATGGTCCCAATGCACATGGAGTAAGTGGGTCTCCTGCTGTGTTATATGAAACGAGTTCATCCATAGGTGCAACAGCTCTGTCCACCATGTAAGATGCAGCACAAGACAATAATTGAAGGAATGGTGAGAATGAAATTTGCAAGTTGAATCTCACGACATATTCACTGACAATTTCTACATTATCAATGATTCCTCCCTCTCCAGCGTAACCCATGTTAAGCTGCGGACCATCAAGCTCAAACAGACCATCACCTGTTAAATTACAGTTTCTATCAAAAGTATATTTGACATCGGTGGCGTTGAACTCTCTACCGTCAGGGAATTTTACTCCTTGACGCAGTGTGAAATCCCATGTTTTTCCATCCGAACTCGTCGTCCACGACGTAGCTAACGCGGGTATTATATCGTCTACACCGGCTTGTGATCCGGGTTCTATATCCACCAAGCCTGAGCTTAGGGAAATGATCATCTCCCAACCAAAGTAGTCGTATGACTGGGCCATGTCAAGACTAGACTCAACCGAGTCAGTCGTACCGACAATGATCAAATCTGCATACGGTGGTGGTGCAAGAAAGATCATATACCCAGCTACACCGCCTACAATGACTATGATGACCACTATAGCGATGATTTGGTTTCTTTCCAAGATTTAATTTCCTCCTCCTTTACCGCGCGGTAGTTATCCACGGCGGAAGAAGTGATATTGCCTTGTACACTTGTGTATATAAAGGAACACCTCTGCGTAGAAAATGTGAGTTTTGTAACACATTCACAGGGTGCTGACTCGTAATTTCCTTCTTGAAAATCAGAAGTCAAGAATCTCTCTGACTTTCTTTTCAAGCTCTTCTGGCGTTACGATTGTTAGAAAATCTGCCGCTTCTCCCAAGAGGCTCTTTCCTGCTTTCTGATAGTCTTTTGGAACTACTACAAGCACTGGAATGCTGTATGCCTTTGCGGGATATAGCAAGTCAATTGGGCGAAACCCTCTTTGTATATCAACACCCATCGGAGATGTCTTTGCCCTTTCATCTTCACATTCTCTGAGAGGGGGAAGCAGTTTGTGTAGGTGACCAATAATGAGGTCGACATCACCGGGTTCGATATGAGACGCATTTTTCCCATGTCCATCCCATTCATTTGCCAAAGGCAGCGTACAGAAACCACTAGCTACAATTTTCGTTAGTAGATTGGAATCTGTTCCTTCAAAATATCCAACTATTTTCAATTTCTTACCTCCACTACATATAGAAACTCGGAACTAATAATTCTTCTACCAAGGGCACATGGGACATTATTCGAGCAGTTGTTGTAATAAAATGAGAAAGGCTCCTTGTATCTATAGGACCGACATGAACTCATTCCAACTCAGTATTTTGATTCCGAGTTTCTCAGCCTTTTCGACCTTACTGCTCCCTGGTTTTTCACCTAGAATCAATGTGTCTAATTTGGCACTGATGGAGCTTGACCACTTATATCCCTTTGACTCAACAAAACTCTGAACCTCTTCCTTGGTCATTCCTTCGACCTTCCCAGTGACATACACATGTTTTTTGATTTTGATTGACCTTTCTTCATCAGTCGTTGGAAATGCTGTAGTTTGTTCATCAATAATGCTAACCCCTCTTTCCAAGATAGTTTTTGGAGTGGCACTGTTAACACCTTCCACTATGTTCTGTGCTGTCACATTTGAGATTCCCTCTAGCTGACAGAGTTGAGGGATTGTTGTCTTCTGAAGTTCTTGTAATGATGAGAAATGACGTGAGAGAACCTTACTCATCCTGCTTCCCACCGTGGGAATCCCCAGTGCAGCAATGAAGACACGCAAGGGTATCTGCCTTGTAGATTCGATACTCTCCTTTATCTTCAGACCGTTCTTCCCAAGCACTTCTACTAGTCGCTGTTCTGTGAGACTTGCATTATAGAGGTCGGCAGGTTCCCTGACCAAATCATCGTCGTACAGCTTACGGACACTTTCTGGACCAAGTCCCTTGATGTCTACACTTCTGATCCAGTGCATGATTGTCTGAAGGTTACGATCAGGACATGAGTCCGATGCACAGACAATGTTCACTCCCTCCCTCTTGAGAGGACCGTTGCAGGATGGACACGCATCAGGCAAAATGGCTGATTCCCATCCCTTCTCTATGATATCTATAATCCTCGGTATGACATCCCCTGAGCGGACAATTGAAACTGTATCACCCACCGCTACATCCATAGCTAAGAGAAAGTCTGCGTTGTGGAGTGTTGCTCTACTTATAGTCGCACCAGCTACATCCACTGGGTCCAGTTCAGCCACTGGGGTGAGGGCTCCAGTCCTACCAACCTGCCATGTAATACCTAAAACCTTTGTAGACTCGCCCTTGCTCTCGAACTTGAGTGCTATCTGCCATTTGGGGTGATGCTCTGTTTCCCCAGCATTTGTTCTGTCCTGTGGATCATCGTACTTGAACACGAGACCATCAATCTCGAAGTCCAGTTCGTTATCGCGCTTTCTGGCTATCTCCTGAAAGAACTCTGCCAGATTATCCTTCGCTGGGATTGGAATTGCTTTGAAGTCTGCTGGCTCAAAACCCCACTCTCGAAGAATATTGGTGCTCTGTTCAGTTGTGAGAGCTGGGTCCAGACCGATTACATCGAATGATCTGAAATCGAGTTGGCGCTCAAGAAGTAGGGAGGGCTCCTTCTGCCTTAAAGTACCCACAGCAAGGTTTCTGGGACTACTATATTTCTCCTCCTCCTCAAGATTGCGATTAACCCTCTCGAACTCCGACAGCGGCATGAACAGCTCCCCACGGACATTTACTTGAGCAGAGTGTGGAATCATCTTGGGGATTTTGGCTATGTTCATGACACTGATTGTCACATCATCACCTGCCACACCGTTCCCTCTTGTTGCAGCCTGCTTCAGTCTTCCATCTATATATGTCAGAGAGAGGGAGAGGCCATCGAGCTTGTATCCCGCATAGAGTGGTTTCCCCTGCGCCCACTTGACCACTTCTTCTACATCTAGCGCCTTCTGGCAGGAGAGCATGGGAATATCATGTCTGACCTTTCCGCCTTCGGGTGTCCCAACAATGAATAGTACGGGATTCTCAGGGTCCAGCTTTCTGAGCTGGTCCTCGAGTGCGTCATACTCAACATCAGAAATCAATGGTTCTCCGTCATAATATCGCCTCTTGTGGAGGAGTATTTGCTGCTCAAGTTCATGAATATGTTCTTTTGTCATCGTACGTTCCACGGTTTATGACAGTGATGCTTTGAAGTCATCCCAACTCAATGTCCTAATTCCGAGTTCTTTAGCTTTCTCAATCTTCTTGGGACCTGCTTTTCCTCCTAGAACAAGCAAGTCAAGGGTTCCAGTGATGGAGGAGGACCATTCGTATCCATGCGACTCCACCAAAGCTTGAACCTCTTTCTTGGTCATACCTTCAATCTTACCAGTAACATACACTTTACTCATAGTAACATGCCCATTTCCTTGTACTGCAAGAATCTCATATAAATTCCCCCAACATCGTCCATACGAGCAATACGTAAATATAAACTAATAACACATATTTTTGTGCGTGGAGCTCTGATTGTCACAACAAAGCGCGTGCTTTGCGATGGGTTGCATGCACACTTTTCCTAAAACAATGGATTTCACTTTTCACTCATTGAGTTGATGGCATATATTCCTAGAGTAGGAACCAGATAATCAGAGAATATGAGGAGCCTTAAGAAAAGGCTCCATCGAAATGAGTGGATTATTCGATTAATTCGAAATCTTCTTTCGCTGCGCCACACATTGGGCATACCCAATCATCGGGTAGATCAGCGAACTTGGTGCCAGGGGCTATACCACTGTCAGGATCGCCTTCGTCCTCGTCGTAAACCCATCCACAAACCATACACTCGTATTTAGCCATGTCAGTGTCTCCGGTGTTTTCCTATCTTCTACGGATATGTAATCCGCTCGAAAATCATAGCTGAATTGGATAAAAGGGTTCGGATTGGGAGGAAAGAGTAAAGAAATGAAAGGGCAATCTTTCAATCTTCCTCTCCGAACTCCTCCTCAGAGGATTCCTCTTCTTCTTGTTCTTCTAGGGTCGTGTCGAAATCCCAATCTTCAGAGATGTCTTCTTCTTCAGCAGGTTCTTCCATCTCTTCCGGTTCTTCCATTTCTCCGGGTTCTTCTTCAATCGGTTCAGCTTCCATCTCTTCTCCTTCTTCAGGCTCACTGATTGGAATAGCTTCTTTCAATGCCTTCTTTGAGTGATAGAGGTAATTGAGAACCATCACCAGTGCAATGAATGGGAATAATAGAAGTTTGATAACATCAGAAACAACTCCCTGCAATCCTGGATCCACAATTATCAGAGTGAATACACTGTCGACAAACATGAAGCCTGATGCAAGGAAGAATGTCAGAGTTGCGGCAAACTCTCTCGAAATCTTGAATCTTGTATCTAGTTCTGCTCGACTTGCCAGAGTCCTTCCAATGCCGCTCATTGTATAGAGAATGAATGCAATTGAAATCGCGATACTTACTAGATCCAATGCGGGATCGAATCCCTTTAGGACATTATAAATGAAATATGCCGAGTACAGGGAGATGAATAGGCCAAGGACAGCAACTCCACTTGCTGTTGATTTGTTCCGCTCTGCAACCAGTATCAGTCCGTTCAGGAAGTTGAAACCAAGCGCTAATAAGCCTCCCAAAATGGCTAGACCTATTGCTGGAAGAGTCGGCGCAAATAGAATAATTCCAAGAATTGCCGCACCAATTACCACAGCATAGTTGAAGATGTAAATCGCCCCGTAAAAGAGACCTATGAGAAGTGAGCGTTTTCCTACATCCGCGCCTTTTGCAAAACCCAAGGAAGTTCTCGTTGCAAAATATGCTTGAAACCCAATCCAACCCAAGAAGGTGATTCCAACAAATAGGAATATGAAAAGTGGAAACGTGAAGAAGACCATTAGAATTAGTACAAACGCACTGATAACACCCCATATGATTGTGTAGATGAATGATTTCTTGTACGAATCCTCGCTAACCACGAAACGGCTCAAACCCAATAAGGACATGACTGCCACCAACATAAAGTATGTTGGAAATACTCCACCAGAGAACACGAGTAACGCTATACCGGGAAAAATACCCCCGAGTATCGCACCAAGTCTCTCCCAGACAGTTATGAAAAATGCTCCAATAAAGAACACAAGGGCAAACCATCTCAATTTCTTACTCTCAAAGAATAACTTCAGACCTTCAATGAAATTGGTCAATATTGGTATTTCCAAAAGCACTTCCTCCACAGACGTAATTATCATGCAACACTAAGACTATTTATTCTTAAGCACATGGAGCATTTCTGCCTCCAATGTTTCTTTAACCATTGGTTTTTCGATGATGGTTGCAACCAAATTCCCATCTGCATCATAGAAATTAAACCAGGGAATGGCTGTCACTCCCCATTCATCAATTTCCGGTGGAGAAGGTGGAACAGCCCACTGTCTATCTGGATCTAATGGTGCAGTCTTGATATTACCAAAGACAAGAACCTCAAGCCCAAGTTGCTCCTCAATCTGCAACATCACGGGCATGGCTCTTTTACAATCACCACACCATGCCGCACTAAAGACTACTACTGTTAAATCTCTGAGATAATCCTTTAAATCATCGACCACCACAGAATCAAGTTTGTAATTGTTATAGACTTCGAGAAACTTCTCTTTATCCTGTTCTTTGAGTCCGTCTATGTAATCTCGCACACTAGTTGTACGTGATTTGATATCATCAAGGTCGACCATGTTCATACCGCCAATTAGTATCCTTCTAAAAGTCTTCTATGCAACCCTTAGAGCTCAGACCCATAACGCTGATAAGAAGCTTGAGCCAATTAGCTGCTGTTCATCTCGGGACCGGTGAGCTGGTTGTCTGTCGAACTGTATAAAGCGATTATCGTAGGACCTCCTAATGTGGGGAAATCAAGTCTTGTTCGACGATACCAAAAAGATGAGTTCAGAGAGACACACACTGCAACAATCGGTGCAGACCTGAGTGCTGCCACATTCGACTTTCCTGAGGGTCGCGTCGTTCTCACAATCGCTGACATAGGTGGCCAGGAGACCTTTGCTGGTCTTAGAAATCAGTTCTATCAGGGAGCTCATCATCTCATCATGGTGTATGATGTTACGAGTCGCCCAACCTACGAGAGAATAACTGACCTTTATGAAGCTCTTACTGAGAAGATATGCATTCAAAGGGAGCATTTCCTCGGAGGATCCCTCGTTGCAAACAAATCTGATATGAAGGATACCGCAGAAGTTACTACCCAAGAGGGACAGCTTCTGGCTGATCTCTTGACCCTGAAGTTCTTTGAAACATCTGCAAAGACGGGTATGAACGTGAGTGAGCTCTTCCACTATGCCGCTGCTGAGTCACGACGACTTCGCCATAGCACTACACTGTAGAACTCGGTATCACTGAGTTGCTGCAGTCATTCTGCAATCACGTATTCTCATTGAGGGTATAACTGTTGGCGTTCTTACCTCCCACCAGAAGACCTGAGTCCTATCATTGCCCAATGCATCAATACTCGATAGCATCCTCATAGTATTGTCACTAATTCGCATGTTCTTGATGGGCTTCATTTCTTCTCCATCCACTAGAAACATTGCATCTCTAGGGATGGTCGAGAACTCTCCAGATTGTTGATTCTGAAATCTGGTGTACCAATTACTTGTCACATGGATGGTAGGTCGTGTCACATCCAAGAGCTCGTCAATCGAATGATCACCGTTCTCAAACACTATGTTTGATGATGCTGGCATTAACAACTTCATTGAGGTGCCGAGAAGAGTCGAGCTTCCCGTAGTTTCACTTTCAAACATTCTCGCAGTCGTTGTATTATGAAGAAGTGCTTTTAGAACTCCGTTTTCAATTATCTTCACTGTCCTGCAAGGTGTTCCCTCCCAGTCAAATGCCCGACTTGAGAGACCTCCCTCGTATAATGCATCATCAGATGCTGTGACAAAATTAGGTGCAATCTGTTCCCCCATCTTATCGCCTAATGGCGAAGCTCCAATTAGAATTGACATTGGATTGGCTAGTCCTGGTATCGAACCAATCACATCTGCGGCAACAGTTGGTGACAAGACCAGATCATATTTCCCTGGTTCACCTTGAACAGCACCTGCTGCCTGCTTCGATAGCCTACCAGCTTTTTCTCCTGCTCTGACCATCTCTCTCTCAGATTCTGATGGTTTGACTCCACACGACAATCCCTGACCAGAGAAATCCAGCTCTTCCTGAAAGGCTCGTACACTGAGTTCAAAGAATGTTCGTCTACCAGATCCCTCTGGCCCATGACTTGATTTGAAGAAGAACCTAGCTTTGTCAAATCGGAGCGCACCTGCAACCCTCTCAGCACCTGCCTCAAGGCTGCTATCCACAACAGAATTGATGATTTGCGGAGCTTCTTCTACGAAGGAGTCGAATTTGTCATCATATTCTCCTTTCAGTTTGGGATACGGTTGAATAGTATCTTCAAGACCAGCATAGAACTGAGAGTCTGGTAGCATCCCGGTGAATTTGATAACATCATCCACTGCATCTCTAACATCATCACTACTTGATATTGGTCGTTCAGTTGAACCAGTCTTAGCACCCTTTACTACCGCAAATAGCTGCAACTGAAGTTGTTCCCATCGCTTACTGATGTCAATTGCATTCTGGGAGAATCTGATCTGAGAGCCACTAGACACATTCACTCGAGCAAGAATAGCATCAGTCTTGTCCTTTCCATAATCTATAGCATAGTCGACCAAGGCTTTGTAATCATTCATTAACCAACACCTCCCAAGCGAATCTTTCTGAACCGAAGTTCCCCCCCGCCTGCATACACTGGGCAACCCTGTGAAGGATCTCCCTTTCCGCAGGTGCCAGGGAAGTCAAAGCCAAGATTTTTTGATACTGCGTCTATAGCAGAGAGAAGGCCTATACTCGTTGTTTCCATGACCGGTCTTTTGACCATGGTGTCTGTGATTTCGCCGTTCTTGATCAAATATGCCTCAGACCCACTGTACTTTGATTGGTATCTTCTATCATCGATGTTCCATTCCTTGAAGCTCCTCATGTATACTCCAAGCTTAACATCCTCAATCAGTTCATCAAATGTGTGATCTCCTGCTTCAAAGTAGGTGTTTGCCATGCGGATAATCGGTTCTCGATTATAGGCTACAGAACGTGCAGCAGCGTTCGAACCTGACCCAAATCTGGTGCCAAACTCTCTGTTGAGTAGTGGTTCATGAAGAATCCCATTTTTAATCAAAACACGTTTCCTAGCTTTTACACCCTCATCGTCATAGAGATAATATCCCGAAGTATTAGGAATTGTTGGGTCCTCACCTATTGAAACCACATCCGAACCTACACGTGATTCACCAATCTTAAGGTCTCTCCAGAAACTCTCTCCTGCCTGAGCACCTTCTCTCCCCATGATTCTGTCGCCCTCACTGGGATGACCTACATTCTCATGAGCGATAATTCCTGCAACCTCTGGACCGACGACCATGTCGACCGGTTGGTTTAGTAACTCCTCAATCTTGACTGCATTTGTTGCTGTCTTCTTTAATCTCTCAACTTCATCCAGAACTCTGTCGATAAGGTTCGTTTCTTTAATACGCTCCCATCCTCCAGCGAGAGTGAGGTCAAGGTATCTCTGCTCTGAACCACCATTTCCTTTTGCTGTTAGTATTGAATACATCAAGATGTAGGATTGCTGGCTTTCAATCTGTGTTCCCTCACTTGTCACGAGATATTTGTCCATGACCTTCGGATTGATTGTGAAAGTGAATGCTACTAGACCATCCATCTGTTTGTTTACACTGTCCGAGAGCTCCATCAGGGACTCAATATCTATATCTCTAAGTGAATCTTTGACCTTCATATCCCATTTCGCCCTATTTGCCACTGGTTCGCCTAAGTCGATTGGTGTCTTTCGCTTCGCGGTCTTCGTCATCTTGTGAACAACAGATATTGATTCCTCGGCAAGCTTCTTCTCTAATCTGTCAAAGGATGCAAAACCCATATTGCCATCAACAAGAATCCGAACACCAATACCTGTAGAAGGAGAGAATCCTCCTGAAACTGGTTGACCATTTCTGTACGCCAGGCCTCGTGTTGTGTCCCTTACATACCTTGCTTCCACATATGTGGCGCCAAGTCTTCTTCCATATTCGACACAATAGTCTGCCAAGTCTTTCCCATCTTTCACCAATGACACCAAAGCTTCTACGATTCCATCTTAAAGATAAAGGCTGTGTATGAAGTAGCTATACCGTATAGTTCAAAACATGTCCCTCAGACCAATAATCGAGGACAGGAAGATGATTGAGGAAGTCAATCGTGAGAAATGGATGGCTATCTATGCATTTCTCATCATGGATGTTGTGCAAATTCTGCTTGTGTCCGTGCTTTATGTAGGCCATCCAATCTTCGTGCTGGGATTCGATCTCTCACGTTCAGATCCCATCATATCTGTTTCATTATTTTTCACAATTGGCTTGATGCAAATCATACTGCTTTATGTCACAGCCAGTCAGATGCTAAGGCAAAGAGACCTAATCATGCTCTACCCCAACTACAACAAAGAGACTGAATGGAGGAGTAGATACTCTCGTGACTCTCTTGTCAAATGGACTCAGGATCTGGCGAAGAAAAGCAAGGTGAAAGTCGATAAAATCTACTTGATGGACTCACCCCTTCCCAATGCCTTCACATTCAGTTTACCTTTGTTGGGGTCAATTGTCGTTGTCCATAGCAACACATTGGAGGTCTTGAACGAGGAAGAAGTCAAAGCAATCATAACCCATGAGTTGGGGCACATAGCAAACCGCGACTCAATCGTTCAGATATTGACTAGGATGCCATCCTTCTTTATCGATATTATCTACCTGTACATCTATATCCTTCTTGCAGTCGGTGTGGCAAGTGCAATCTTCCTTCAGTCAGATATTGTACTTGCTGGGATTCGACTCGCAGTGCTAGCGGGATTCTTTCTAATCTCGAGGGTTCTCACCATTATCTCTCGATTGTTCATGCAGAAAGCATCACGATCAGCTGAACTGATGAGTGACTATCATGCAGCATCTGTTCTTGGATATGAGGCAACAATCAATGCGCTTATTCGATTAGGCCAACGTGTCGAGGCAATAACTGTGTTGATTGATGAGGTTCGATGGTTAGAGTCATTAAATCCTGAGCGTGCTGGTCCTATATCGAACGTGGAGCTCATGCGCATCATAACACACTTCCCTCTTGATGGCATAGATGAAGCCAACGCGCGCCAGGTCGCCCCAGGTGTGTTTCTATCCCAGAAGCTGAACAACCTGCGTGAGATTTATGGTATCGAGCTCAGTGATGACCAGATTCAGCATGCAGTAGATGCAGCCCTACCAGTTCTAAAAAAGAAGCGCAATGATGCTAAACCTGTTTCTCAAACAACTAAGGAGATGCAGATAGTAGATTGGAGGAAGGTCGATTATGACAAAGACAGACGCCTTTCGAATGACGAGCTTATGGATCTTCTTAAGATACTTCGAGAGAATCCCAGGAAGATGCTCTTCGATAGAGAGGTGGGTGTGAACCTCTTGACTCTGGACCATCCAGACTTTAGACGACGGGTTCTGTTCATTGCTGAGGAATTTGGTCTGTAGGAGCAATGGTTATTCCAGGAGCAGCTCGTTCAGCTTCGCAGGGGTTAAGTCCTCTCAACGAGGAGATAATAGCTGAAATAATTACCAAAGCAGAAAATGCCCAAATTGTCAGCTGCACTGCCTGACCATACCCAGTTGAGAAGATTGGTCCTGATGTGATCCCTCCTGGATTGGTCAAAAGGAAGAACACGCTAAAAGCAGTAGTAACCAATGCTGTAGCGATTGAGAATCCACTAGTCCTTGCTATATTAATGAGCGCACTCACAACTCCCATGTATTCTTTTGGAGCCGCAGTCATTATAAAATTCCCATTTGCAACACTGAAGAAGGACAGACCTGTCCCCATTATAGCAACACCAACAGCCATCAGTAAAACATTGGGAATTGCTAACGCAACGAATGCAAGTCCAGCCAATTGTATAATTAGACCCACGACAGTTTGGTTCTTGGCACACCACCTCTCTGAAACAAATCCCGCGATTGGTCCAGTCACTGAGATCATAATTGGTTGGACCATAAGGAAAATACCAGTCACTGATTGTGAAAAACCGAGAGCCTCTTGGAGATAGAATGGTAGAAGGAATGAGATTGGAACCATGGCCATATACGCCAAGATTGCAGAAAAGATACTTGTTGATATTCTCCTATCTGCTAAGACTCCCATTGCAATGATGGGTGAGTGGAAGGAACGTTCTCGAATGAGAAAGGATAGGAAGGCGATGAAAAATCCCACAACTAATAGGATTCCAACTTCAAAGGTAATCGATGTGAACACGGTAAAGAAGTAGATCATAATGAACAGAAAGCTGAAGAATAAAATAGCTCCCGGTGTATCGAACCGTATCTCTTTCACTGGCTCAGTATCTGGTACAAGAAACTGAACAACCACGAATCCTATGATGCCGATTGGTAAGTTCACGAGAAAAATACTTGGCCAGCCATAAAATTGACTCAAGACACCGCCAAGAACAGGACCAAATCCAAGTGCAGCTGCAAGCACTATCGAATTCATCCCTATTGCTCTTCCTCTGTTTTCAGGAGTTGTGAAGTATGTCACCAGTGCTAATCCATTTGCTGCGAGCATACTGCCTCCAAGTGCTTGAAGCACTCGAGCAGCAATGAGCATCTCAAGTCCTACAGAGATCGCGCAAATGAATGAACCAAAGATGAACACAAGCATTCCAAGCTGGAAAACCTTAGTCTTTCCAAGACGGTCTCCAACCTTTCCCATGAGCGGCATTGTTGATGTCAAAATCAGCAGATATGCTACAACAATCCATTGAATCGCAGCCATAGATACTCCAAGACTGTCTTTCATCGTGACAAGCGAAACGTTCACAATTGATGAATCAAGTGCACTAAGAAAGACACCGAAACTTGTAGCTGCGACAATCTTGTAGGGTCCTGGTATTGAGGGTTGAGGATTTGATTGGACTTCTATGCTCATCTAGGACCATCTTCTCCGAGTTCCAAAAAGGAACAGTGTTCAGGTCTAAGTGGTATCTTTAGCATCCAGTTTCCACTACTTAATTGCCTTTGCGGTCTGACACGAAACCATTTTGTGCAAGTACAAGTATCCCGAAATCATGCCTGATTGGGAGGAACTGCTGAAGAAAGCAAAAGATGATGTTACTAGCGCAGTGGATGTGTGGAGTGATATCCTCCCAGACACCTTTGGGAGTCGTCTAGAGTATGCCTATGTAAAAGGTTCTGCATTGAAGGAATGGGACTCATTCATCGATTATGTACCAATCCTAAGTGATGTGGACATACATATCATGCTGACTGATTCAGAGGATTTGTTTCCTGGGACACGCCAGGGGTTCTACTCTTCAATTGATGTTACAATAGCGTATGAGAAGGGTTTCAGAGAAATCAGACCTGATCATCTTCACATTCCGAGAATGCAAGTCATGCACATCAACCCAAACTTAGGCAAATTCACACTACCAATGGTGTCTGATGTCCATGTGATGATAGGTTCTCCTAAGGATGGACGAGTTCCCACAAATGAAGACGTAAGATCTCGTGATTATGTTGAGTTACAAGAACTAGACGAGTACCTCAAAGATCTCCCACGGCAAACCTTCGATCGAGTTGGCCTTGATTTTTGGGCTCTACTACGGAGGATGTGCTGGAGAGTTTCACCTTCTCCGGTCAGGCTTCTCACTCAGACCCATAACAGCCCCCTTGATGTCTGGAAATGGAACAGAACCAAGATTGTTCAAGAGCTAAGGAAGAATGAATTTGAAACAATTGCCGAATCATATGAAAGATATTACATTGCTGGATGGAGGCTATTCCTCTCTGACTTCACTAGTTCCGAAGAACTCAGGAAAACTATTGTTGAAGGATATAATGTGCTCCAAGGTTGTATACGCGAAGTGAAGCAAACCCCTGTAGATGATTGAGTCACGTTTGCATAGCTCGCGAATCTAAAATCAAGTCAAAATCAATCGTCATTGTTATTTTTTCAATGACAAGCCTTTTCAGACTGTTTGAACATGTGTGCTTTGTGAATCAAAGGATTCGCATCTAGGAGGAAATAAAAAATTGTCAGAAGGCTCTGGCAGAGTAATGATGTCCATCTTACTCGTCATTGGTCTAGTCGTCGGGTTTGGTGTTGGTTATATGATTCCAGGACTTACACCACCAGTTACTCCGCCCGATGATTACGACGTAATAACAGACAGAGGGACAATCATCGTAGGGACCAACTCAGGCTGGCCTCCCTTTGAAATGCTCAATACAACCACCGATGAGCTCTACGGTTTTGATATAGACCTGGCTGAATTGGTGGCAGACTATATTGGTGTGACAGTCGAATGGGTTGACATGGATTTTGATGCCCTTATAGGCGCATGTCAAGCTGGATCGATTGATATGATTGCTTCAGCGACGTTCATCACCGCAGCGCGGTGTGAGGTCCTACAGCCATTGTGTTGGTATATTAGAACAAACGAGGTCGTAGTGGTCAAAGCTAATTCAACACTCACAATTAGCTCTCTCGATGATCTTGTTGGCTACACTGTAGGTGCTCAAACAGGAACCACTGAGGATGAAGAGCTCTCAGAAATCGCAGGTGTCGATTTAGTGAGATATCCTCTTGTTGAAACGATGTTTCAAGACCTGAATGCTGGCGCTCTTGATGCTGTCTATGTGGACGAGCCAATTGTGGCCCTTTACAGCACTGTCTACAGCATCAAAATAATATTCACAGTGACTGCTCCGCCAACTGCATTCTATATACGCTATGGCAGTGACAGACTTTCTGCAGCCATAAACAGCGCTATAGCTGAAGGATTCGCTGATGGATCCGTAGATGCACTTATTGCACAGTGGTTTGGGTGAGATTGAGTGCAAGGGCCATTTGGGTTATTCGATATTCTTGTATTGATACTCATTAGAGGACTCCCAATGACTCTTGCTCTCACCCTTCTTTCTTTATTAGTCGGTTTTTTGGTGGGCCTTTTACTGGCTTTAGTCCGAGTTTACGCTCCATATGGACTTAACTACATTGCCATTGGATATGAGAAAATATTCAGAGGAATTCCATTACTGGTTCTTATTTTCATATTTGGTGCTGCTTTACTGCGGTATTTTATATGGACGGGTTCCTTAGCAAATGCGTTATTTTTCGCTGCTATGCTATCGCTTGCTTTGAGAAGTGCAGCATATCAATCGGAGATATTTCGCGGTGCAATAATGTCTGTTGATGCAGGTCAGATGATGGCTGCAAAGTCTATTGGAATGAATACTTTTCAGGCAACTCGAAATATTATCTTGCCACAAGCATTACGACTCTCTTTGCCAGGATGGGCCAATGAATATGCAGTCGTTATCAAAGACACGTCATTAGCTAGCGCAATTGGCATATCTGATCTAATTTATCAGGCTCAAGCATTCACATGGGATTATCCCGCTCAGTTTCTACCAATCATACTGATTGTAGCAATCATCTATTTCGTGTTTACATACCCTGTTACGAGGTATCTAGGAGAGAGTATGACATTGAAGCTTAGACAGCTTGGACTTGGAGGTGGCAGATAATAATGGTTGTTTTAGAAGTAAAAGATGTGTGGAAAGCTTATGATACACTTGAGGTGTTGAAAGGTATATCCTTTGAAGTAAACGAAGGTGAAGTGAAGGTCATCTTTGGACCAAGTGGGTCTGGGAAAAGTACCCTTTTGAGAGTCATCAATATGCTTACACCCCCTGAAAAGGGGGAAGTCTTACTTCGTGGACAGAGCCTGATGGATCCAAAAGCGGATCTTAGTAAATTACGGTCACACATTGGTTTTGTTTTCCAGAATTTCAACCTCTTTACACATTTGAAAGCGATAGATAATGTTAGCATAGGTCCTCGTCTTGTTCTTGGGATGACAAAAGAAGAGGCTGAAGAGGCTGCGTATAAAGCACTTGAACATGTTCGGATGAACGAATGGAGTAATCACTATCCAGCTGAATTAAGTGGTGGCCAACAACAACGTGTGGGAATTGCGCGATCTCTAGCCATGGATCCTGATGTCATCTTGTTTGACGAACCCACCTCAGCACTTGACCCTGAACTGATTGGAGAAGTATTGCAAGTAATGCTTGACATCGCGAAAGAAGGAACGACAATGGTAGTGGTCACACATGAAATGGGATTTGCGCGAGCGGTTTCGACTGAGATGATCTTCATGGATAAGGGTGTTGTTGTGGAAAGAGGTACTCCACAGCATTTCTTCACGAATCCCGAATCTGAGAGAGCAAGAACCTTCCTTCATAAGTTGGAGGTCTTGTACGGCCAAGCAGAGCGCGAGATGAATTCTCAATAATGGAGGTTTCAAGCTGACAACTACATCAATGAATCATCTCATTGGTGTTTCTGATATATTCGAGGATTTAGAGAAAATAGGGCGATACTTGCCTGACTTGGTTAATGGTTTTATGATGATGATGGGGATGTACATATTTGCACTCGCTTTTGGCTTTGGGCTTGGACTAATAGTAGCTATTGCTCGACACTATGGCGGTCGCATATCATCAAGAATCGCAACAGCGTTTATTGAGTTCATGAGGGGAACCCCCTTGGTAGCTCAGATTCTAGCAGTTACTATTCTTCCATATGCAATCAATATTTGGCTAGAGGCTCAAGGTCTGCCTCCATTTGATGTTTCTTGGCGCGTGACGATACTTGATGTATATGGAATCCAACGGACAATTTTGAATACTAGGATTCTATTATGTATGATAACTCTTGGTCTCAATAGTGGTGCATACCAGGCTGAGTTTTTCCGTGGATCGTTATCATCCCTGGCAGCTGGTCAGACACTTGCAGCTCAATCAATAGGAATGACAAAACGTCAGGAGATCAGACACATAGCGCTTCCTCAGGGATTAAGACGAGCTATACCTTCATGGGCAAATGAAGCAGTCTATCTTCCAAAGTACATCACAGTTGCATATTTTGTCGGTGTCCCTGAGCTGTTTGGCGCGGCAAAGTTGGTGGCAACACGTACCTACGAAGCACTCCTCGTTTATGGACTGATTGCTATTGTATTCCTTGTCCTAATCAGTGCCATATCTTTCTTGCTAGATTATCTATACAAACGGATTAGGATCCCTGGACTTTGAAGGCGCGCTTTCAAATTTAGAAACATCCTAAAGTGTAGAGTTTGTCTATTATCTTTAATTGTATACCCTAATGCATACAATTGTATACTATTTGTACACATCTGTGTACTTATATTCAGTTTCAAAATTATCAATGTAGGGTGA
>JAEORX010000218.1 GCA_016840685.1 Candidatus Thorarchaeota archaeon | reverse complement strand
CATTCTAGAAGAACTTCACGCCAGAGGATACAAACTAGGGATATCTACAAACCGTATTTATAGTCCAGAGATAGTACTAGAAGAGGACTCTATTATCAAGTATTTCTCAAGTGTCAAACATACTGGTGTTCCAGGGTATGAGAAACCCTCTCCATATATGCTCCTCAGGTTCGCGACTGAAGTTGCAGTTAATCCTCTAAGATGTGCATTTGTTGGGGATCGTATAGATATTGATGTTGTTGCTGCTAGAAGTGCAGGAATGATTCCGGTCCTTGCGAATTGGAATGCAAGGTCACAAATACACTTGCCCGATGACTTATTGGTTGCGAATCAGATTGAGGATTTACTTGGCATTTTTTCTGAAATCTGACATGAGAAATGTCCTGATATTACTCTCTTTATTTGAACACTGGCTTGGTTCCATCCAGTGACAAACATGTCCATTCTCTCTTCTCTAGTTTCTTCTGCTTCTTTGCTATTCAGTACCTGCTCTCTCATAGTTAAAGAATATGAGCAATAGCTAACTTTGCTAATACATTTAGCAAAGCTCTACACACTCTCAAAACACCTCGTTTAATAATAATCGAGAAAGAAGGTGTTCGTGGTTGGATATTTCTAATATCTTGAAATACACATTTCTACTCCATTTCATAGTAGCGATACTCTTCGGGTTCCTGTTCTTCTTGAGTCCGGAGTTCTACGTGGACATGACGGGTTGGCCCTTCCTTGACCCAGCAGCGGGCAGAGTGATGGGTGCAGGATTCCTTGGTTTTGCAATCACCTCATTGTTTGGTTACATGGCAAAAACATGGGAAGAAGTGAGGATCGTCGTACTTGGTGAGATCGTGTTCACACTGTTTGGCATGTTGGCCTCACTGTGGATGATCATCGTGCATGCGACCATTCCAGCACTCTGGGGTTGGTTCAACGTGCTTCTGATGGCTGTCTTCTTCGTGCTTTTCCTGTACTCGTATGTCATAGCAACGCGATAGTCCAAAGCAAAAGCAGGACTCAAGTCCAATTGGTCTTCGCCCCAGTGGTAGACCAGAGTATCAAAGTAGTTGCAAGTGAAACCTCCACACCATGCTGATGCGATAAACAGTATCTAAAAGAGTATGAAAAACTAAACTAGGGGCTGTAGATCGCTACTGGAGGGAATAGATGATATCAGACAAAACCTTCGAGAGAGTTTTCTCGGATGTCTCCCAATCCCTGAAACAAGAGATTCTGCAGTTCAGGCTCACACACATGCCCAAAATCATCAACATTGAGGGGTGGGACTGGGAGTACCTAGACTGTGGAACGGGCACGCGGACACTAATCTTAGTTCCGGGAGGGCTTCGTCGACCAAGCATTGGATGGACACTATTGGATAAACTCGAGAGGGAATACAGGGTCATCGCACCGACCTATCCCACGACTGGGAGCATGAATGTACTCTCTCGGGGTGTCATTTCCATCCTGGACCACGAAAGGATAGATAAATTCGCCATCATTGGTAGCTCCTATGGTGGGATTGTCCTCCAGAGCATCCTCCAGATGGTCCCACAGCGGGTCACTCATGCAGTCATAGCAAACACTGGCACCATCTCTGAAGACCAGAACATGGTCAAGCAGCTGGAGAGGAGGCTCAGGCTGATCCGAGTGCTTCCAGGGCTGGTTGTCACACGGGTCGCGAAGTGGTCGTTCAAGAGGTTGCTGGCGGGAATCGAGGGTGAGAAGCGTAGACTCTACGAAGCATTGGTTGACGAGGTCTTTGCTAGAAGCTGGCTGACAAAGATAGAGTTCGTCTGTCACTTTGAGGGCTTGATAGACTTCCAGCTGAACCATCGGTTCACTCCAGAGGAAACGTGCCAGTGGGACACAAAGGTGTTGATTATTAAGTCGAGTGATGACCCTGGTGTTCTTGAGAGCGCTTCCGAATCTCTTGATAGGATGTATCCAAAAGCGGTGACTCATGTCTTCGAAGGCGCGGGGCATATGCCCTCGATAACGAGAGCTGATGAATATCTGAAATTGCTGCGTGAGTTCCTCAAAGGATGAGTTATCCTTCACTATGCTCGAATCCCACATTCAGTCCACTCATCTTCCACCAGATCTCTTGAAGATACTGCACAAAGCCTCGTGTCACCTTGTCCCTCTTGAATGCATCATCACTCGTACAGTCATACTCTTTGGTTATGCACTTGATACAGAGGGGACAGTCAGATCTGATGATGATGGACTCCTCAGAAACCATCGACCTAACAAAAGAAAGCGCCTTGAGAATGGCCATCAGTTTCATCTGGATGTCAGTGGTGCCAGTTGATTCGCCAGAGTCAGAGTGTATGGTTTCAACATAGGACTCATTTTGCCTGTAATCCACTCTGTAAGACCACCTACCCCTCTCTCCGCTGCAAGTCCCCTCAGTATGAATCTCGAACGCCATCTGAGTGAACAGACTTACTCTGAGGTTATAAGAAACTCGAATATGTATTAGAACACGTGTTCCAGTTATGTGAAACCTTAATTTCCGAGGACACGAGCGATAACCACGGACAGAAGTCGCGTGAAAGAAGGGTTACATTCCTTGGTTGATCTAAGAAAGACTACAGTATTCGTGAAGAGTCTGGGTGATGAAATACTGAAAGCCAGATTAGAAGCCATAATCAAGGGCCGGAGACCTCGCAGGAGGATCCTAGAAAAGATTCAACAGATGCGGAAGACTGACGGAGGTTTTGCCTTCTGGGAAGAAGATGTGAGCAGTATAACAACAACACTGAATGTTGTTGGCTGGCTTGATGACCTCTCGCTTCGAGATGGACCTGTCGTCGATGAAACCTTTGATTTTCTCTTGAGTCATCAGCAAGAGGATGGGGGATGGGATGAGATTGCAGAAGTAAGAGATGTTGAGCCTCTACCATACATGATGCCAGGAGAACTAAACACACGCATTTGGTTGACTGCATGTTGTGCTCACTGGTTCATCCGTTTTGGCCGAGCCGAACCACCAGGGGCAAAGGGATGCCCAGCTGAGTTCCTGATGCAGCACGTGATTCCGTCTGGTCTGATTAGTGGATACCTCTATGCTAGCTGGGATGCACTGGTGATGTTCAATTACCATCCTGGATCAAAATCGGATGTTTTCAGAAATCTGTTGACGGAAGTGAGAGAGCGATTAGACCCTGATGAGCATGATGCTACTGATCTCGCTTGGCTGCTTCGGTGCTTGAGAGATATTGACTTGAGCGTTGAGGATGATTTGGTTTCAAGAGCTATCAACACACTGATGAGCATGCAAAGACCAGATGGGAGTTGGAGTTCTAGCGAGGGTGAGAGATACATAGGTATGACAACCATTGATGCAATTAGAGTACTTCACGACTTCGGTAAGTTATAAGAAGCCGGCTATATCTGTCTACAATCATGAAGCCCGAGTACCTTGGCGACGGTCTCGTCATGCGGAATGCGAGTAGGGAGGACATGCCAGCACTGCTGGAGCATTTCCGTGTCATTCATGGATTAAATGTTGTCGAGATGCTTAGAGTCCTCCTTGAGCACAACCATCGGTTCTCCTGGGAGGACAGCTTTGTCATCGCAGACCCAAACTCAGGAGAGATCGTGTCCTGTGTTATCCTCCTTCAAAACACCTGGTCTCTTGATGGCATCGAGTTCCCGTCCGTGGAGATGGAGGCTGTGGGCACCCTGGAGTCGCACCGGTACAAGGGACACATCCGCATGCTCAATGACGAGTACGAGAAACGTGCGGCCCAGCACCATCCAGTGATCTTAGCCATCGCAGGAATACCTAATTTCTACCGAGAGTTTGGCTACGACTATGCTGCGGCCCTGGGCGGTGGATTCCCCATCACTCCTGGCTTTGTCAAAGGTGCCAGAGGG
>JAEORX010000217.1 GCA_016840685.1 Candidatus Thorarchaeota archaeon | reverse complement strand
CCCAGAACATGAAAACTGGTGCGAGAGTAAGGTCAGGATTTACTTGCATAATCAATCTCACGAGTATTTGAATAAAAATCCTACCTTCCTGTAGAGTGACGGAGAGTCCGGTTGGTAACCTTTTTCTGTAAGATGCGTTGCAAGATACGAGGTTGTGACCATTATGGTTAAAACAGAAACCTTTCGTGGCAGGGACTTCATAACCCTGCTTGATTATACAAAGGAGGAAATCGAAACGCTCCTCGAGGTTGCCCTTGACCTAAAACGAAAGTTCGCGATGGGTGAACCTCACAAACTCCTCGATGCAAAAACGCTGTTCATGATCTTCTATAACCAGAGCCTACGGACTCGTAACTCATTCGAGGCTGGAATGACTCAGCTAGGTGGCCATGCACACTTTCTGGACCCTGGTAAAATATATGCACCAGCCCTAGAAGGAGATGAAAAAGCCTATTCTACAGAACGCGTTTCTGATGTAGCACGTGTTCTTGCGAGAATGGGTCATGGTATCGCAATCAGATGTTATGGAGACCCTGTTGGCTGGATATATGGCCGTGCGAATGAAATCATCAATAACTTCGCCCACTGGAGCCATATCCCAGTGATCAACATGGAAGACGACATCTATCATCCTTGTCAGGGATTGGCGGACATTATGACAGTGAAGGAAAAGTTTGGCACCTTCAAAGGTATCAAGTTTGTGATGAGTTGGGCATACTCACCCTCAGTACACAAACCGCTAGCTGTCCCCCAGAGTGCAATCATCGCCGCCACAAAAATGGGATGTGATACAGTCCTAGCACATCCAAAGGGTATGGAGCTTGATGATCGAATCCTAGACAAGTGCAGGGTGTTCGCAGAGGAGAATGAGTCGAGCTTCGATATAGTAAATGACATGGAAGAGGCCTTTGATGGAGCACATGTGGTTTATCCAAAGGCTTGGACCTGCAAGGAGTTCATCCCACCATTCAACGATAAACCAGAGCTTGAGAAATCTCAGGTTGTATTCGACAAGAACAAACACTGGATCTGTGATGATGACAAGATGAAGGTGGCAGGAACAAGGGCGGCATATATGCACTGCCTGCCATGCGACCGTGGATTCGAGGTCTCCAACTCTGTAATTGATGGACCTCAATCTATTGCCTTCGATCAGGCTGAGAATAGGCTGCATGCGCAGAAAGCAGTAATGGCATTGACAATGCGATAATTACCCGTCAACCAGCTATGGTCATTCCATAGCTGGTTCCATTATTTTGAAGTCATCAATCAATGATTTACATGAATTCAGAATGCAGAGCTCAAAAATACTACTCATCAAACTGCCTCAATTAGTGATATATGGTCTATTGCTCAGTACGATTTGGTATCTCCGAGATGACAGATCAACTAGAACTAATGGTGAAGTATCTCGTCCACTTACAGTTTTACTCTGAAGAAGAGAATGTCCTCTATAGTCGCGACAAAAAACACAAAATAACGATAAAGGGAATTGGCCCTGTTGTAACAGCATTTGAGGAAGAATTCAAGCGTCATCTTCACCTCATCAGAAGGAAAGAGTTCCATGCGTATCTAAAAGCCATAGAGAAGACGATTCCTTTCGATGTTGAACCGGTCTTACTTGCGTTTAATGACAGTGTTCGTGAAATAGGAAGTCATAACCTTACTGATGAATTGTCAGCAAATTTCCTGATTGGTCCAATCAGGGCTGCACTTCAGACGAGGGAGTTTGAAGAGTGCATGTACAAGGTCAGAAATGATGCAATAAGACGCCTAGGATCTGATGATGCCAAAAGGATAGTCGATGATAGAATCTCAGACTTCTATTCCACAAATGAGTTTTCAGTTTCAATGCTTCACAATCTAGCTTTGTTGAATCTACTCACATCGCTCTATGGCTCACCTGAAACGAGAGACCGAGTTGGGTTGATAGTAGAGCAATTCTGTGAGGAGCTAGTTGCGAAGCTATCGAAGAAGAATTAGTTCGAGCAGAGAGCACCGCCAGGAATCGTGGGGTAAGGAGTAAAGGATTGAGTTAGTTGAACATTAATGATAAACTCAGACTGCCGGTTTGCCTCTGCTCAGTTTTTCATCTAGTAGTTAGTGAATATGGAACCGAGTAACACAGGGTCAGATATTCAACTCGTCAACTCGCTTGAAGAACTCTCGTGTCAGAAAAGCGCGGTATCTGAAACCGCCCCATCCGGAGGCTTCCATGAGTTGAGCAACTTCTTCGATGAGTTGTTCACGAGACATTACTGTGACATCGAAGATCTCTGTTGTATCGACTGGATTCATTTCTCCATCGATTGGTCTAGCGAGAAAGACAAGAGATCGCCAGGGAATCGTCCGGTCTTTGCAGATAACATCCAGGTGGAGGTCTAAGACAAAGTGTGTCAGTTCAATTGTGAGACCAGTTTCCTCATGCATCTCTCGAATGGCGGCTTCCTCCAAAGTTTCCCCTGGAAACGCTCCACCAGATGGTGCTCTGTATATCCCTGTGTTGGCATATTGCGGCTTCTGAATCACAACAAAGCCCCCATCATCCTGACGGATAAAGCACGTGATGTCATGCAGTCGCCCCTTCGACTCAGTTTTTTTGACAAGTGCACATTCAAAATCTAGGAACTCTGTGGCAAACATATGACTAACAGGTTCACCATACCTGTCCATTAGACTAGCAAGTTCATCTTCGTTGATATCGTTCAGAGGTCTCGCCATCATAATCGAGAGATTTGGATGCATAAAGGTTGCGGGACAACCTTTTGCGACAACCTTTTACGAGAAGGTTTCCTTATTGTTAATACTCCACATGGAGGAAGTGGTTGATGGAGAAGATTGTGGGTGATATCCTACTCAAGACATACATGGGTGATATCACTGAACTTTCAGTGGACGCTATTGCGAATGCAGCAAACTCAGACCTCTGGATGGGATCTGGAGTTGCGGGAGCTATCAAGTCCAAGGGAGGACAGCAGATCGAAGATGAGGCACTTTCCATGGGCCCGATCAGACCCGGAGAAGCAGTGATGACGACTGCAGGAAACCTCCCATCAAAGTATGTCATTCACTGTGCAGGGATGCCGCCAGGAGGAAAAGCAACTTATTGGAAAGTGCTATCCTCTGTTCAAAGAGCGCTTAATATCGCATCAGACCATAACCTAACCTCGTTAGCATTTCCAGCAATTGGAGCTGGTGTTGGTGGACTCTCTGAGGAGCAATCTGCGAAAGCAATTGTCGAGGGTATTACTCATTATACTCGTACTCAAGGTTCAGTAAAGGAAATAACCCTAGTTGGCTTGAACAAGTATGTATGTGATTGCTTCTGTAAAGCAATAAACCAATGTGAGGAGTAAGAGTAGTGGCTGGATGGTCCTTGGGCAACCTCGATGTAATAGTTGAGATGGGGCATGTTGATGACTCAGACATCGATGTTGTCGTAAAGACCAAGGATATTTCTCCAAGAAAGGGCGGAGCTAATATAATAGTCCAAGAAGGAAGTGATGCGGAGGAGGTTCTGTATTGGCCTGTTATCTCGATAGCCAGTCCTGACCGTCGTGCAGCTATATACACAGCAGCGCTCAATGCTCTAGAGACAGCTAAAGGACTGAAAGCCAAGAAAGTCGGATTCTTCACAATGGGATTAGAGGTTTCTCGGATTCCGAGTTGGGAAGTAGCTGAGGAAATAGTGAAAGCGATCATTAATCACTCTAAGACAGAGAACAATCCAAGTAGGATCTTTTTGGTTGCCAGCTCACCCATTCAGGTGAGTTCCTTTCAATTCGCATTGAACAATATGTCTATGATGCCACACAAATGATTTACAACTTCAATCTTTTTCTGGCTGCATCAGCAGAGGAAACCAGGGGATCCCAGGTGTCACAGATTGCAGGAGCATAA
>JAEORX010000216.1 GCA_016840685.1 Candidatus Thorarchaeota archaeon | reverse complement strand
TCTAGATTCAGGAATGTGGAGGTCGTAGAGGTCAATGACAATATCGAGATTGTGAAGGGGATTACATCAACTGGCGAGATTGGTAGAATAGAACAGGCGCTGATGGTGCAGTCTCAGAATGGATTAGTCATAGTGACGGGTTGTAGTCATCCAGGACTGGAAAGGATATTGAGCATGGCTGGAGAGTTCGGCCCCATCTATGGTGTTGTGGGAGGATTTCATGGATTTGACAGGCTTGAGGTTCTGAAAGATAAAGAAATGATAGTGCCCTGTCATTGCACGAGGCTCAAGAAACGCATTCTTCAGGAGTACCCAAGAACGAGCTCGCCTTGTGCTGCAGGTCGTGTTTTTACAATCTAGATGGTCCAATCTCACTTCTTCGTCCGAGCAACTACTCAGGGGACTTAAACCCGATGGCGGACTCGATTGCGTCTATCCATCTCATCTGTTGCGGCCATTGTTGGCCAGCGCTTATACCACCATCCACGACCAGAGCATGTCCAGTGACGAAGCTGGAGTCATCACTTGCCAACCAGAGCGCTGCGTTAGCGATGTCCTCAGGCAGACCAGCACGTCGGATTGGTTGGGCCTTCTCGAAGAGCTTGGTCAAGTTCTCATAGGTCTTGACACTCTCTTCACTGGACATCCCCTTGGCCGCACCAAATATCGAGCTCACAATGGAACCTGGACAGATACTATTGACACGTATCTTGTAGTATGCTAGTTCCATGGCTACAGTTCGAGTTAGCTGGAGAATAGCTGCCTTGGCTGCACTATAGGGATGGTTCTGTGAGATGCCGCGTAGACCAGCCACGCTTGAAATGTTTACGATGTTTCCACCGCCTTGGCGTTTCATGACTGGGGCGGCATATTTCATTCCCAAGAACGGGCCACGCAGCAGGATAGCTATTGTCTGATCAAACCCTGAAACAGGTATAGACTCTATTTCGCCCTTGACACCGCCCATCCCAGCATTGTTTACTAAGCAGTCCAGACGACCATAGGTGTCCACAGCATGGTCAATCATGCCCTTCACGTCGTCCTCAAGGCTGACATCGGCATGTATGAAGGCGGCTCTTTTCCCAAGGCTCTCAGCAAACCTCTGGCCAAGTTCATCCTGGATATCAGTAACTAGGACCTGAGCTCCCTCCTTCACAAATAGCTCTGCAATTGCCTTTCCGATGCCACTGGCGCTGCCAGTCACCACAGCCACTCTATCATCCATCTTTCCCATGTCTTCACATCATTTAGTCTGTATAATCCAACAGGATTTGTCAGGTTGATGAAAAGCCTACTGGTCCCCCGACTTCCACTTTGTGTTCAGCCCATTTCAATCGTCTGTCCATCCTTTCAAGTAGACTAATTACATCCTTTAAACAATCGAAAAGTGAGCCACAACAACCGTGGACGGGAGGTTCTGCCTTGGCTTCAAAGATGAATAGAGAGTTTCTTGGAAAGGAGTACCATTCTGGTCCGCATCTTGTGAAAGCGGAGGGTATTCGACAGTATGCCCTTGCAACGAACGAGGGGAATCCGCGTTATCTGAGCGCCAAAAGCGACGCTGATCTTATTCCTCCACCTCTCTATCCTGTCGTGTTCCTACCAGAAGTTCTGAGCCAGCTTGTAGATGATGTTGAAGTGATGGGACTGAACATCCTGAGAGTTGTCCATGCTGAACACAAGATGTCATGGAGGGACACCCTTCATCCAGACGATGAGATCTACACCACTGCAAGAATCATACACATGGAACAACGAGGGACTAACGAGATCCTAGACCTACTGATTCACTGTAAACGGGATGATGAGGTCGTTGTGGAGATGGTCTATAGGCTGCTTTTTAGGGGCGAGAAGAAGGAGGGAGAAAAGAAACCTGTTGGGGAGGCTCACATTCCTTCAAAAGGGAGATTGCTCCTGAAGCAAGAGTCAGTGGTGACTGCAGACCAGGGAAAAAGGTATGCCAAAGCATCTGGCGACCATAACCCAATCCACACGAGTGATGATGTTGCAAGAAGCGTTGGGCTTCCCAGAGCAATCCTTCATGGACTGTGCACGATGGCTCTGGCATCACAGGTATTAGTTGATGGACTCCTTGAGAGAGATCCAGGAAGACTGAAGAGCATGAGTGTTCGATTTTCACGCCCGGTGTTATTGGACCAGACTCTGACGACAGAAGTGTATGAAGTAGGTGAGGGTAAAGAGGGTCTGGTGACTGTTCACTTTGAAACCAGGGATGAAAATGATGTCCCAGTGTTACTCCTTGGCGCAGCTGAGTACGAGTCTTAATCGCCGATTCTCTAGGCATTATGCATGAAGGAGCGACAAAGGACTCTACTTGCGATGAAGTGTGCTATCGATTAGTGGATAACTGGACTAGTATGTTATTGTCACTTCCATTTCGTGAGTAGTCACGTCAGGTCGTCCTTTAACACCAATCACACCCTTCATCACCCAAGTATTGCGAGCGTTCTGGCTGCGATAAGTCGGGGGTATGTTCGCAGGTAACGTGAGACTAAAGGGTATGTTCTCTTGGAACCCATCGGTGAATTGTCTGCCTCCTGCAACAGTGAGCTTGCCTTGGTACAGACTCTTATTCTGCTGGGCTGTCACCGGAACCTGCTTTTGATCAACCATTTTCTGTTCTGTCGCCTGGATCCATTCATTGACCTTGACCTCAATTCGAAGTTCATCAGCCTCGAATTCTTCCGAGGAGGAAATCTCAAACCTACCTTGCAAGGGTTCATTGAGACTGAACGCTCCCTTGTCAAAAAACATCGCTATACTCGCCTTTGGCGCTTTGAGTCTACTAAGAAATCCCATTTACTGTACACCATCTCATATATTGAACCCAAACCAAGTCTGAGTTCGTAAGACATTGATGGGGTTTTTATTTATCGTTTGTTCGTATTGTCGGGAACGTACGTATACATGTAAGCAAAAAGACGACTGCGTGCTTCTTCAAAAATAGCCCGTCTTCTATTTGAAGGTTTAATAGAGGGAGTGTAACAAACCTCGAGTGTCATAACAGTGCAGTACTGACTGCAATACATAGCCCCAAGTGATGGTCATGATCAGGAAGAGGGGATTTGATACTTCACAGTATCTCTCGGCTCAAGTAAAACGGATTATGGATAGAGTGAATCAGTTTGATAAGCTCTACCTCGAGTTTGGAGGGAAACTCCGATATGACCATCATGCGTCTAGAGTCCTCCCTGGTTTTGCCATCGACACAAAGGTCCAGATGCTCAAGAAGTTGGGCAGTGATGTTGAAATCATCCACTGCATTAGTGCAAAGGATATCGAGCGGCGAAAGATACGGCGTGACTTTGGCCTGACTTATGATGATCAGATACTCAAGGACATAAGCGACCTGAAACAGTTGGAGCTGGATGTTTCTGCTGTGGTGATCAGCAGGTACAGCGGGGAACATGCATCTGACAAGTTCAAACAGCGTCTTGAGAACAGGGGAATCAGAGTCTTCACCACCTATGAACTCCCCAACTATCTCACAGACCTAGATAGGGTTGTCAGTGAGGAGGGGTACGGAAGATTCGACCACGTTGAAACTGACAATAAAATAATCATTATCACAGCACCAGGACCTGGCAGTGGAAAGATGAGCTTTGCCATGAGTCAGATCTATCATGACAGAAAAGAAGGCATTCATAGTAATTTGGCCAAGTTCGAAACCTTTCCAATCTGGGATCTTCCTGTGAAACACCCTGTGAATATCGCATATGAGGCAGCAACAGCTGATCTTGGTGACTACAATTGTGTTGACCCATTCCACAAAGAAGCCTACAACATTGAGGCTACAAACTACAACAGGGATGTTGAGAATTTTTCCATCATAAGGAAGATCATTGAGAAGATTGCTCCTACTGGAGACCCCTTGGCTGAGATCAAGA
>JAEORX010000215.1 GCA_016840685.1 Candidatus Thorarchaeota archaeon | reverse complement strand
CCAAGGGCACAACAGATGTGCTCTTGGAGGCTTTTATTGAGGGTGCAAAATCGTCGGGGGCTGATGTCGAGAAGCATCACATTGTCGACTTGGACATCAATGGATGTCGGGGATGCTTCAACTGTTGGTGGGTTACACCTGGCAAATGCATACAACGGGATGACATGGACAAGCTGCTGCCTTCTATTGCAGAGGCTGATGTAATGGTTCTTGGCACGCCAATCTATGGTCGAAACGTGACTAACTATCTTCAGAAACTACTTGAGCGAACGTTCGTGTTCTCACTTCCCGAGATGGTGACCCGTGGAGGAGAAACACAGCATCCTGGTAGAGTGAGCAAGTTTCCACGATTGGTTTTGGTTGCGACCTGTGGGTTCCCTGACACGAGTAACTTCGACATTGTGAGAGCCCTATATCCGATGGCACTTCCCATTTTTCTTCCCGCAGCACAGCTATTGTTCTACAATGAAGGAAAGAAGCATCTCTCAGGTTTTCTTCAGGCCGTAAGGATTGCCGGAGAGAAGATAGCTACGGGTGAAGATCTTACTGAGGAAATGAAGGACCAGTTGATAGTGGAGTTCTCAGACGAGATGAAGAAGCAGATAGTGGAAATGCACAACAGATACAGCGAAACACGAAGCCAAAAGTGATTGAAATCTTCACATCTCGCCCGGTCCACCACTTCTTCATATGTCATCACATCAAGCCTATATACTCGAGTAAAATAAAGCTGAGAAACAGAACTCTTGAACACAGAAGGCTGTGAAACGTGAGTTGATTCAATGGTAGACCAAGAAACATGGGAAAACACGGTGCTCAAGAAACTCAAGTTGCCAAATGGAGTGGTAGCCTCAAACCGAATTATGCGTGCAGCCACCTGGATGGGACAGGCAGAAGAAGATAACAGATGTGGAGATACGATCATAGAAACATATGGCAAAATCAGAGCTGGTATCGTGGTGACTGGCTTTCAATATGTGATGCATGAGGGGCAGTCAGTGCGACGTATGATCTCGAATTCAAGACAAGCTGATGTTGACGGTCTAAAACGCCTAGCAGGAATAATTCATTCTTCAGGTGGTCTAGCAGCAGCGCAATTAGTTCATTGTGGGTGCAAGGGTTTACCAAAATATTCTGGTAGGGATATATTCGGACCCAGTGATATGGAAGTCCCTGGTCTTAAGGGGGAGGTTATTCAGGTAAAGGCTATGACAGTAGACCACGTTGAAAGGGTAACTCAGGCTTACGCAGATGCGGCGAAACGAGCAGAAGACGCGGGATTTGATGTGATTGAGCTTCACGGGGCACATCATTATGGTCTTTGGCAATTCTTCGATCCATCATATAATCATCGCCCAGAGAATGACCCGTATACAGGAACATCAATAGAGGGCCGCTGTAAGGCAATGATCGATGCTGTACGAGCTATTAAGAACACAGTTGACATTCCAATCCAAGTAAAGGTGGACTCAAGCTCGGACACTGTCAGACCAGAAGAAGTAGGTGAGCTAACGAAGCGACTGGCTGAGGCAGGAGCATATTGTGTGTTATTCAGTGGTCCAGACCCAACTCGGAAACCGAGGGATGAGGAGGACGTGTACTTCCTGAATGATGCAATGGTCATCCGTTCGATTGCACAGGATAGTGGTCTCTTATTTGGGCTGGTGGGAGGTATCCGGTCCCCAGAAACTGTGGTCAAATTACTAACAGGAGATGGAGATATGGATGCTGCGTTCGATGTAGTTCAGCTTAGTCGTCCGATAATCAGTGAACCAAAAATCATGCATCGTTGGACTGAAGAGGCAAAAATAGGGGCTCAAAAACCTGCTCGATGTATATCCTGTAACCGTTGTTTTGCAGCCGGGCTTAAAGGAGGAGTAAGATGCGTTCAGTTTGGAGATGAATAGAAATGACTCCAAACGAAAGTATTCGGATCACACCTAGTCCGCCGCCTCTATCATCTCTGTCCAATGTAGATTCATCTAGTATTCAGTCGCATCCTTATTCCAGCTTGAAAGTAATAGAGGAAGATAATACTGAAAGTTCCAAACACGAAGGTTCCAAAGGGATTGAGAGAAACAATAGCCCAAATGGTCAGGAGCACGGAAAATACCAATGCACAAGTGAATGCATAAAATGATCCTGCAGCCGCACACAGTCGGGAGCAATACATTCCCCAATAATGTGAATCTTCTTTCCCGCACCACTGACATCTACCAGCTGCGGAACCATATTCTCCTTTCTTTAGATATCGTTTTTCGTGACTCATCACATAGCAGAATACCTGTGAAGCGAGATATATTTTCGCTCAAACTTGAAAAGTATCATGCTCAAATCTCGCCAAGCTTACAAATCTGTTTAACTCCGTAGTGTTTAATTTTCGGAAGAGAAGTACTTAAGCTGAAATAGTAGAAATCACTATGATTCAGATGAGTTCAACAAAATCCGATACTGAGTCACAGCTCAGAAAGGCCAGAGTCCTAGGTATCATATTCCTAGCTTATGCTATAGTGTTGCCCTTTTTCATTCTCCTAATACCAGAGTCAGAGATTCCAGCTAGCACTGGTCCAATTGAGATGCTTTCATGGCTGATGATGCTTCTGATGCCCATCGAGATTTTGCTCATATACTTTTCATATCGTCATTTTGGAAAGAAATCAGATTTGGTCAACATCATGGGTCCATCCATTCTCATGTACACATTCGCATCAGTGCCGTCAATCTATGCATTCGTAATCGGATTCGTCGAATCAAATCTTCGACTTATTGCCATTCCACTTGGCCTGACCTTTTCACTCATAGGGTTTTGGCTTGCCTCAATGTATTCCACAAAACTTTGGGAGGCTACTGCGAGTCTCCACTAGTGCTTCCCTTGTTTTCATATTTCACCATATTTGTAGATTCTATACCCTCTTGACAACCATGGGATTACATAATCATGCATTAACACTCGAGCTGCAGGAAGAGGAGCCTTCCCTCTGAGTCTTCTGACAGCATTCAGGATTTTCAGTACAATCCTGAGTTTTGTACTGAGAAGATGAAGGTGCGGCAATGTGAGTCCTGTGTCATGCAATAGCTTCTCAGTCAGATAGTCGTAGTCCCGTATTTTTCCTAGACTATCAGCCTGCTCGAAGATTGTCCACCAGAGATTGGTCTGTTCCAATGCGAAATCGAGGAGGCCCATGGATTTTTCCTCTGAAACACACCCAAAGTGAGCAAAACACAGTTGCTTGAAATCGATTGACTTCATCTTCTCGATTGTGGCATGGAAAGCCTCAAGGTCCCATTGGGCTGGGAAGAAGGGAGGAACATAGCTATTTTCACCCAGATAAAGACCTAATGAGTCGCCGACAAATAGTCTTCCGGATTCTTGATGGAGAAATGAAATTTGATCTTTAGAGTGTCCGGGTGTGTTAATCACTTTGAGTGTTTCCCCGCCCAGGTCAATCACTTCTCCCTCTTTCAGTGGAGCTACATTGTGGATGTCCTCGTATCTCCCCTTCTTGTCAAACACCCTATTGAATGACTGGTCTGCTAGTAGCCCAACACCGGCCTCTGAGGCCAACACTTCAATCTCTTTCCCCTCTTTTTCAGCGAGTTCTCTGAGTTTTGGTACTCCCTGACAATGGTCAAAATGAGCGTGGGTGAGTAAAATTATGTCTGGAGGATAAGCATCAGCAGCCCTAAGTCCCTTACATAATGTTGGCACTTCCACAGCTGTTCCTGTGTCTATAATGCAAGTTCGCTCCCCTTTAATCAGATAGACTGAACAGATTCCCGCGGCATCGAAATATCCAATGTCAATAATCGATGTACTTCTATCTAGCTCCAATGGTACACCTACATGAGTCATAACTGACATATCCATAGAATTTCGTAAAAATCAATGTACATTGATACTGTATTTATAGCCTCTTACAGT
>JAEORX010000214.1 GCA_016840685.1 Candidatus Thorarchaeota archaeon | reverse complement strand
ACTGATTTCTCAGGTTGGCACCACTCAGACCACTGGCCATTTGTGCAAAAGGGGTACACAGCACTCTTTGCGCATGAGAGTGGGTTTGACTACGATACTGCATACCATACACCACAAGATGTTTGGAACAATCCCCTCTATGATTATCAAGTTGCAATTGAAGCAGTCAAGGCAATTGGTAGTTCAATTGCATTTACAATGGCACGAGCATATGGAAAGCCAACGAGCCATGAGATTTCGACCACTGTACTACCGGGTCATGATAAGACCTATTCGTTTTCAATCACAACTCCAACAACAATCAATGTTACCTGTCGATGGTTTGGTGGTGGCACATCCATTACCCTTTTTGATGCCAACTACCAATTACTCTCTCATTTTATTGAGGAGGAGGCATCACCTTGGAAACTAACTCAAATCATGAATCAAGATGTGTTTTCTAAGGGCCTTTATAGTTTGCAAGTAGCAAATTTGGGTGGGAGGAGTGTAGGATATGAGATAGAGGTGTCCTATGAAACTGACATTGATGGCAATGACCTTCTCGACAGTGAGGAGTTCTGGTTTGATCAGAAATACTTCTCAATGGACTCTGATTTTGATACAATCAGCGATGCCCAAGAAATGATCTTAGGCACATCGAGAACCTCAAACGACACAGACATGGATGCAATTCCTGATCCATGGGAGATTGAGAACGGACTTGACCCATTAGATCCATCAGACGCGAACGGGGATCCAGATACTGATGGTGTCCTGAACCTCGTTGAATACGAGTATGGCATAAATCCGAATTCTCCAGATTCAGACGCAGACACAATGCCAGATCTCTGGGAGATTGAGAATGGTCTTGATCCCGCAATTGATGACTCACTTGAAGACCCCGACAACGATGCTGTCACCAACATCAGGGAGTACGAAGAAGGCACAGACCCTCAATTTGCAGAATTTAGATTAGAACGTCTTGCTATGCCCATGTTCATCATCTGTTCAGTCGCAGCTGTCATCACAGTGGCTTATCGAAAAGTCCGATGAAGAATCTGAATTGTCTTATTGCCAAAGATTCAAATTGTCGATGTCCAACCGCCAGCAACGGAACCGGTGAACTGCAGTTGTATATACCTAACAGGAGGTCTTTGCGACTAGTCGAGATTCAGGAGAGCGTACTCCCTGAAGATGAGTGGTTGATAGGAGTCTCTGACTTAGGATACTTCAAGGGGGTGGGTTACTCCATGCCACTTGTAGATAATGAGAGAGAAACTGACGAGTCAGGAAATCTCTATGCGTTCCTTCCCGGATTGTTCTATTGTTCATCCCAAGAAACATCAGTTGATGCAGTTCTCATTGAGGTCGCCCATAAGAGTCTGTCAGGGATGACTTTACCAAGTTTTAGACCGGAGGATGTTAGGACCTTTGATGTGGGGAGTGGGATAGTACTTGACGAAATAGGACAAATCAAACCTATTGAGATAACCATTGATACACTTGGCGGTTTTGGAGTAGAATCTTTTCTGAAGGACTCGGGAATGATAAAAAATTCCGATATAAAAGAGAGATACAGATTGCATGAGACATTCGGATATAAAAGAGAGATACAGATTGCATCTCATCTGGCTAGATTGATACCCCTTAGTGATCTGAAGAAAGCCTATGTGTCCAGCTCCTTTCTCCGGACACGGCTAACCAAATTACTGGATGATATTAATTTCTATGGGCTCAAGCCTCGAATGAGGGTCTATGTGAGAAACAGAAATCATAGCCATGGTACGGTGATTGATGTCAAGTATCGAGGACTTGATGACAAAATTGACTTCGATACTGGAGCAACCCTTCTAGTGCCGGGAGATACAGAGCTAGAAAAAGAACTGAGCAGCCTGTCATTTTCGAAGATGGTTGACACCGGGGTTGAGATCGATGTGGAACGGGCAATCCTAGACATGCTTCTGTACATCCGGTTTGCACTCGAGGGAAGTGTGACACATCAGGATGTCTTGAAAAAGCTCTTTGAGGAGGACACCTAATGAGTTCAGCTCTTGTAGAAATGACAGGGGCAATTGTTGACAATATCCACCAGACTTGGCTTTACAAGGCTATTGAGGAATGGTGCAGGAAAGATTCTCTCGAAATCAGAGAAGAACTGGGTCTAGCAAGCTTCTCAATCACATCATCGGATCCAGTAGAAATGTATCAGAAAGTCAAGAAACATCTACTCTCAAAGACATTTCACGATGAGAATACACTCCAGTTTCTCATGAATGCACCACGATGGGTAGGGTTCACTTTAGATGGAGAGGAGTTTCAATCGGGTCAACAAGTTATTGGAGCTGCAAGGGATGAAGCAATCTCACTACTTTGGTTAATGGCGATTCCAAAATTGATTATCAGTCCAACTATATCACCAGAGGAGTATCCCATTAGGAGCGTTCAGGAATTTGTCAAGAATCTGATGGAATCGGATGAGTCACGAGAGTTATTGATAGAACATATGTATAATGCGATGGAGGTTAAGGGCATACCCGACATCACATTTACACCGAGTCCGATTGGGAAGGGGTACAGAATTGATGACACCATGAGGGCTCAAAGAATCAGATTACTTCTCGCCTTGGTGATAATGCGTGCAACAGCGATACCCTATGATCTCGATCAAGTCTTCACACTTGATGAAACAAAACTTGTCGAGGAAACTGCTGCATACATGATTTCTATGCAGGCATATTTATTGTTGAGGAACCAGATTACTGGCAGCGGAGCTCATCGTTCCTTCGACTGGCCACTTATAGGAAATCCAATGGTCTGTAACAGGCTGTTCATAACGCTAAATACACTAAGACAAAGTGCATCATTATTGGCAACCTCCCCAATGTACTCATCTGAGGTTGAAGAGACAAGGGCACCTTGGAGTAAGCGGGAGTTTGTATCATTTCTGCTTCAAGAAATTACAAACCATTACTCGGAGATACACCGTATCCGTTATGGCAAGAGTAAGAATTCCGAGCTTGATTTGTTCATTAATCTACTAAAAGGAGAAAACACTAAGATTGCGGAAAGAATACTCGAGGTAGATGATCCTGGTACCACATTATTTGAAGAGTTGAGCGGCTACAAACAACGGGCTAAGGTTGGTGAGAAACCTCAGATATCCCCTGAACGTCGCTTTAGAATCATTCTTTCATCTCTGAAGCAAATGGTATCGGATGGGAAGTCTGACGCAATCTCATCAGAGGAGATTGAAGACCAAATCATTGATGCCTTTGATGCCATTATTGAGGTTGTCGAAGGTCATCAAATCACACTAGGTGAAGAATCAGAGAGATTTGCACAAGCCCTCTGTTTCGAAACTGCATATCGTATACTTCAGCTTCTTGATGTAGGAGATGCGCTCATGGATCTTCCGTGGGTTTCAAGGTTTATTGCGGAGGAATCTGCGCGCTTGGACATCACATCTGGGGATATGGGTAGTTTGGATGATGAACACCGTATCAAAAGAATAGTTTCAGCATATGCAGGAGGACTCATGTATCTAATACTCCAAGAATCGGTGGAGTAGGATTATTGTCCCTGTCTTATGTGAAGGTCCGCATGAGCATGTCCCATCTGTGCTGGATGAAGTCCTCAAACTCTTTGATTTTCTTGTCATCCCTCTTTGGTCTGTACAGATGCGAGAATCTTCCCTGCATTTTGAGAAAGTCATCGATTGGTCTCCGTTTTGCGGGATCTTGGAATCTCTTACTATGATTTCCAAGCGTGAACTGATCACCAACCCTTTCCCACTGAATCCAGTAGCCAGTTTCGACTGCCAGCTTTCCAATCTCTACGCCTTTCTCGACGGGATAGTTCCATGCCTGTGGACATGGGAGGAAGATATGACCAAACTTTGGACCCTCGAACTCAAGTGACTTCTTGAACTTATCATAGAGGTCTCGAGGATATGCTGTGTTTGCAGTAAACTGGTATACTGGCT
>JAEORX010000213.1 GCA_016840685.1 Candidatus Thorarchaeota archaeon | reverse complement strand
GAGATGGTTGTAGACGCGTTCCCAGATGTTTAAAGTCTGACCGTACTCACTCCCAGAGGGCAGCATATCCTCGCTGATGTGACCTCTGAAGTTCACAACCAACTTACCTAGACCATTAATGTATATGCTGCTCTCGGTTTCATTAAGAATATAGGGGAGTGGCCATTCGGGATTCCAGGGTTCGTATTCCTCCCACCAGAGCGTTTGCCATTCGCCATCAATGAAGCTGCTGTTCTCATAGTCATACGATGCATGATAGGTCCAGCTTGATGATTCGAAGTCATACGAAACAGCAAACTGAGGCCATGTTTCTCGAGTCTCTGTCAGGTCCCTCTTATAGTCGTAGTAGGAGTACTCCTTCCCCATGTTAACCCAAGTGTATGTTTCTTCCCAATGATAACCAACCTTAGGTTCATCCCAATAAACCTCAGCACTAGCATTCCATACATATGTACCTGCGCCATCATTCCATTCCCATGCCCCATAACGAACTTGGGTTTCGTAATACGAACCATAAACCCATTTCTGAATCTTGAAAGTTGATGGTGCAGACATAAGGATGGTGACATTTTCCATTAGAGTTGCATTGCTGATTGTGACTGTGATGTTGAAATCCTCACCACGACTCGCTGTATAGAGAATATCGCCATCATCGTTCACACGATTGATCTTATAATATCCACCAAATGCTTCATTGACGATAGCATGAAGATTCATACCGATGAGGCGACCGCCCGTTTCACTGTACCTACTCTCTGCGACAGTCTGGAAATTGTTGTCCAAAGCAACAGCACTAAACATATAGAAGCCCGGCAAAGTACTCGCATTGAAGAGCATCCTGAACCTAGCCCAGTAAGCTTTTGCACCAAGAATGTAGTTGGAACCGGTTTCGTTCATCTCAACAAAGGGATTCACCATGGGCCCAAAAACGTCCGATAGAGTGAAATTCTCTGGAAGATCACCAGGTGCTCCGTTAGGCCAACTAGTCAGTATGCTTGAGTAGACCTCCCACTTGTTCTCAGGCACATAATAGATACCAAAGAGGCTGATTGGGTGAGGTCCCTCCTGTTGCATCTCGCCATCCTTCATCTCTGAGAGGTTGTAATAGGAGCCCTGAATAGCTACTGCCCGAGGAACTACTCCACCAAGGGCGTTGTAGGGAACCTCTACAATGAAATCAACCCAGTAATCAAGTGGTATCTCTTCATCCCAATCAATTATTGAGTTATTTGAGGCATGACGTGTATGCCAGTTTACTGCAGGACCAAACCTGTATCTACTTGAATTCCATTCATCAACTCTATACTCGTTAACAGTAGCCTGATCCCAGCTCACTTGTGTGAAATTAGACGGATAATCTGCAAGTGAATACTTTTGGTTTATCACTCGCGGATTTGATTGTAACAACTCCTCTGAATCATCAGATAGTGGTATTGTTGGTGAATTAATGAAAAGTGAAACTGCAAAAAGAACTAAAGCAAACGCTGAGAGTGCCTTTATCATGAGCTTCGTTTTGTACACCTCATTCTCTCTAATGTGCGGCCGCAGCTGACTCAATTCGACGAACAACGTGTTATTGTATGAATCCAGACAGGACTGCTTCCGGACACCAATCCTATCTGGCTGGATTCCTAACAGCGGCGCTTTTGAATCATCTCTCGGTCATAGAATATAAGCCTACGTTGAACAAATAGAATTTCAAAAAAGAAAGAGGTGTGGAGCGGATAGAAACCGCTCCAAAATCGCTGCTAAAGACCCAAAGCCATCCAAAAGATAATTGGAGTCACAAAGGCCTCGATCAGAGCAGCTATTACCAAGAAGAACACAATCAGCAAGTAAGTCCTCCATGTCCGTTCATCACCAAGAAGCGCTCGAGTCTTGGAAGGCACTGACTCCCAATCCTCAGACTCGATGATTGGCCATAGGTCCTTGGCAATCCTTATCGCTGCAGCAGCAGCAACCAAAAAGGTTGGAATCTCAACAATCGCATGCGGAAGAATTCTTGCCAGAAACTCTAGAGGGCGTATCGCAAAGAATTGTAGCTCTATCAACGCAATGCCACCAAGGGTCAAGGCAGTTGAGAGTACTTCTGCAATGGCTAGAGACATAAGACTGAACTTGATATAGGTGATGATAAAGTCCTCACCGCGACCCTTACCAATCAGCTTGTATCCACATGCAAGAAAGATAGGTAGTACAACCAAGGCAATCACAGTGAACTGGTCGTCATATACAAAATACTCAGCCGCGAAGATAGTAATGAACAATGGGAACCACCAGGCACCGGTGCCCCGCCCTCCGCGACTTCGAACTGCGGCAACTAGACCAAAGACAAGGAACATTCCTCCAAAGACAACAAGTGCTCTGAGACCCAGTTGTGCAGCAAAACCCCATCGCGGGTCATATGGGTTGAACACGATAAATTCATCGCGGATTGTCCAAATGTAGGTGAGTGCACCACCTATAATTAATGCTACAACGCTCCATGTTCCAATCATCTTCTCAGAACCTGTTTTCTTGGCGCCCAAAAACCATAAGATAGCAGACCAAAAGATTGGTCCGATGACTAGCATCAGTAAGGTTCTGACTAGGTTATGCTCTGCAAAGATGACAAACCATCCTAATGGATCAGATCTGTCCAAGAAATATCCAGGTGGTGGCAGGACTCCTTCAAGACCATCAGGTTGTCCAATCTTAATGAGGAGACCTTCCAGTAGATTATAAACAAGACCAGGGTTTGCGACGATGAACAAAACTATCCAAACACCAAATATGGCAACAACGAGTCCTCCAAAGAACATCACTGCTGTCTGAGCGATGTCTCTCTTGTGTATGTTTAAGAGGGGTCCAGCAGTCTCACCAATAGTTACTCTCCAGCTTTCTCTATACCTGAAGAAGTAAAGAATAAAGAGTGCACTGAAGACGAAGATGGGGAGATTCACAATGAACTGGGATGCTAGTCGAAATAGCCATTGTTCAGCCTCTGGTAGAGCCAGAAATGGTCTCAACCTTGTGTAAAGCTCTCCCGCATAGAAGGCAGGTGTGTTGGCAAATCCTACGATGTAGTCCAAGCCTGGAAAAATGAGGTATGTCGAAATAGAGAGAGTGACTCCTGAAAATAGAGCAAAGGACTCAATTCCAGCATTTGTTCGCTTTTGTGCGAAGTGACCCAATATTCCTAAAACTATAATCATAGCGAAAGGAATGGCCAACAGCAATAACAACCAGATGGTTTCACCTATCATCTCGAAATTGTTTGGCGGAGTAAGAAGAATCCCCTCAATAAATTCATTGTCAATATCACGCGGAAAGACTAGAAATTGACCATGTTCAATTGCATAATTCAGTGTCGTGGCAAATACCGCACCCACAAAGGCACCTGTAACAACCAAACCCGTTCCGACACTGCTTCCAAGAGTCTTAAGAGCACCACCAAGATGAATACTTGAGACCTTGGACTTTACCTGAGTGATAGATTCGAATGTCTTCTTATACAGAACAACTGCGAAGTCTTCCACTAGTGGCAGTATCAATATGGCAAACACAATAGGGGGCACAGCCAGCATCAATCCTTGGATATAGTACTCAACAAGAATTCCCCAGATGTTCGCTACTCCCGATGTGAATGCTTGATATGCTTGAAGGCCGAATATGCCTATGGAGAGCACGATGTTAAGTCTAAAGAACCATCCAAGTACACCGCGCATCATCTCCCCACCAAGATCGCGTTGACCCAGACGGAGACCAGCACCCTTTGCAATGCGGTTTGATGCAGGATATCCAAACCTGTAAATCCAGGTGACAAAAATGAGGATATTCACTAGATATGTATCGGGAAACTGATAATTGGCAAAATCTGTTTTAAAGACTATAAAATTGGGGAGACTGTCAACATAGATAGAAATGGATGGAATGACCGTGGCTAACCCAATGATGAGGTAATCTTTCCATGCATCTCTCCATGCTCG
>JAEORX010000212.1 GCA_016840685.1 Candidatus Thorarchaeota archaeon | reverse complement strand
ATAATTGCCAAACTCGGAAAACTGGTTGAACACGAACACATCTTCACGGGTTCTGCGAAGCTCCCAGACCTTGTCATAGATCTCTTTTACATTACTCTCACAACCGGGAGTGGCAATAATCTCACCTGCAACAGTCTTTAGCCAGTCGAAACGTTCCTGACTCATTTCCTCGGGTAAAATCGCAACGCTCTCGCAAGCTAGCAATGTGGCATCATAAGCCCCACCTCGACAATAATTGCCGGTGGATGGCCAGACAGCCTTGTGATATGTAGGATCAAACTGACCTGTGACAAGAGGTGGGACAAGACAACCAAAGGTGGCACCTACCTTGTGTGCCCCAGTGGGAAACCACTTCCCGACCAACGCAATGATTCTTGCTTCAACGCCCGTTAGCTCTGGAGGAATCTCCATATAGTTTGCGAGTGGTCGGTACAGACCTCCTTTATCCACAGGTTCGTTCTTCCATGTGATCCTGAATAGGTTCTGGGGGACAACATCCCACAATTCTATATTGCGAAGTTCCTGCTGGATCTTGTCGGGAACCCTACTAGGGTTCTTCATCTCCTCGAATGTCGGAATCACAATGTTTCGTTCACGACACCTCTGAACGGTCCTCTCAAGTTGAGATTCATTGATAGTCAGGTCAATCATTCTGCAATCCTCGCATAAAGTCACAAAGGACCAGCCCGATTCACGAAAAAGGGTTTCGGCATGACTGCGCTACTCGCAATCCGCCACTATAGACAATTTAATAATGAACCATAGTGAACAGCGAAGTAATTAGACGATTCACACTATCGGACTGTTTCAACATAGTCTGTAATTCACCTTGAATCACCGCATGCTGGTTGGTAGAGATACGATGAGTAGAGAGAAACATGTATACATATTTGGCGCAGGTAAAGCTGATGGAAATGCATCGATGAAGAACCTCTTGGGTGGGAAAGGAGCATCTCTTGCAGGTGCAACACTGCTTGGTCTTCCTGTTCCTCCAGGGTTCACCATCTCTACGAATGTCTGTAACATGTACCTCTCAACTGGCGGACTGAGTGATGACGTAAAATCAGACGTTCGAGAAGCCATGAAGCGTATCGAGGAATACATGGGGATGAAGTTCGGGGACCCAAAGAACCCCCTCTTGGTCTCGTGTCGTTCAGGAGCCAGAAAATCAATGCCTGGCATGATGGAAACTGTCCTCAACGTCGGTCTGACGACATCGACCATTCCGGGCTTGATTGAAACCACCCATAATGAGAGATTCGTATATGACTCGTACAGACGACTCATCATGATGTTCTCTGATGTTGTGATGGAGAAAGCAGCCGGTATTGAGCCTGAGGAGGGCCATGGAATCCGCCAACAGCTTGAGAGGATCTTGGAGCGGAAGAAAAAGGAAGTTGGTTGCTTGACCGACACCTGCCTAAAAGTCGAGCATCTGAAGGACCTAGTCGAGGAGTTCAAGGATGCGATAAAGAAGACCCTTGGTGTGGACTTTCCTGATGATCCCTATGAGCAGCTCTGGGCAGCAATAGGTGCAGTCTTCAAGAGCTGGGGCGGAGCTCGGGCTGTCGCATATCGTAGGATTGAGAACATACCCGATGAATGGGGCACAGCTTGCACTGTTCAGAGTATGGTGTTTGGAAATATGGGCGATAATTCTGCCACAGGAGTGGCATTCTCAAGGAACCCTGCGACTGGTGAAAACAAGTTCTATGGTGAGTTTCTCATAAACGCACAGGGAGAAGATGTTGTGGCAGGCACCAGGACTCCAAATGCGATGAACGAGGAAAGCAAGAACGAGCAGAGCAAAGATTTCCCAACACTTGAGGAGACCATGCCTGAGATATATCAACAGCTTGTAGACATTAAGAACACTCTTGAAGACGACACTAAAGACATGGTGGACATTGAATTCACAATTCAGGAAGGTAAACTATTCCTCGTTCAGCACAGAGTTGGCAAACGAACAGCCACTGCGGCACTGAATATCGCAATGGACATGCTCCATAACAAGTTCATTGACGAGCCGTTGGCTATCCTCAGAGTCGATCCAGAACAACTTGGTCAGCTCCTCTATCCGATATTGGACCCAGAAGCTGAAGCCAAAGCTGAGCCCATCGCAAAGGGACTTCCCGCAGGTCCAGGGGGTGCATCTGGACAGATCGTCTTTACATCAGAGGCTGCTGTTGAATGGAATAAGAAAGGCAAGAAAGCCATTCTTGTTCGTGAAGAAACCAGTCCTGAAGACATCGAGGGTATGCGGGCTGCAAATGCCATCCTTACTGCTCGAGGAGGAATGACAAGTCATGCTGCACTTGTCACCCGAGGATGGGGCAAATGCTGCATTGTTGGTGCAGCAGGTTTAGACATTAATACATTCGAGAAAACACTGACTATCAATGATAGAGTGTACAGAGAAGGCGATCTTCTCACACTCAATGGGACCATGGGTTTGGTCTATGATGGCGAGCTGTCAATGATTGAGGCGACTGAAAACCCGAAACTGAAGGAATTCATGAGCCTTATTGACAAGTACCGAAAACTAGGAGTACGAGCAAACGCAGACAATCCAGAGGATGCTGAAATCGCTCTGAAGTTCGGAGCCGAGGGCATTGGCCTTCTAAGAACTGAGCATATGTTCTATGGAGAAGGTAGCGATGAGCCTCTTTTCCTTCTTCGTAAAATGATTCTGAGCAACACGAAGCGAGAGAGATTGCATGCTCTTGAAGAACTGGCACCGTATGTAAAAGAAGACATCAAAGCTACTCTTGCAGTTATGAATGGACTTCCTGTCACAATTCGTTTACTTGACCCACCATTGCATGAATTTGTGCCACAATCAAGAATCGGTCAAGAGAGACTCGCCCATTCATTGGGTATTACAGTTGATGATGTTCGGAAACGTGGTGAGCAGATTCATGAGATGAACCCCATGATGGGCTTGCGCGGAGTGCGTTTGGGGATTGTCTATCCCGAGATCTACGAGATGCAAGTCAGAGCGATTCTTGAGGCAGGTGCAGAACTCATGAAAGAGGGTATGAAGGTCTCTTTGGAGATAATGATTCCTGTCACCATTGGTGCTGCTGAACTCAAAACAATGGAGCTTATTGTCGATCGAGTCTACAAGGAAGTCACTGAAGAAGTCGGTTTTGACATTCCATACCTCTATGGAACAATGATTGAGATTCCACGAGCATGTATGCGCGCTGGAGACATGGCTCAATCAGCACAGTTCTTTTCCTTTGGCACTAATGACCTATCGCAGATGGGTTTTGGCTTTAGCAGGGATGATATTGATTCATTCTTACCAGAGTATCTCGATCAGCATATCCTGAGAAATGACCCCTTTGTCAGCATCGATAAGAGAGGCATTGGTCAACTCATTGAGATTGCTATTGAGAGAGGAAGAAAGACTCGACCAGACATCAAGCTTGGTGTCTGCGGTGAGCATGGTGGAGACCCTCGCTCAGTTGGTTTCTTCCATGAGATCGGTCTTGATTACGTTTCATGCTCTCCATATCGACTACCAATAGCACGGCTGGCAGCAGCTCAGGCAGCAATCCAAGAAGTTGATTGGTTGTTACTAAAGGGTAAGTCATGATTATCTATGGATTAGTACCGTGAGCATAGTATTCTCTTCTCAGCCTCAAAGTTAGAATAACTACTATGAGAATGACGAATGATGATCCAATAGAAACACCGATTGCTCCAAAGTGGATTAGCATCCCTAATTGACTCTCAATGACCCTGACCAACACACTATCAGAAATGCTACCGAATACAATTTCAAACTCGTACAAACCAACTGAGAGTCCATCAATATTGACTACAACCGATTCATTCAAACCCAGATAGTAACGACCAGAAGTCCATATACTATCATTGAGGTTCACATTATACTCGATATAATAAATCAGCCATCCGTCGACTATTGGGGTCCACACAATTGTGTTTCCAGTCGAAAATTCTAAGTATGTGATGTCAGCAGGATGGTCAAG
>JAEORX010000211.1 GCA_016840685.1 Candidatus Thorarchaeota archaeon | reverse complement strand
TGTTGCATAACAAGAAAGATATATAAATGAATGGTCATTCAGTTTTGATAAGTGAATGAACGTTCACTTATGAGTGTGCAAAGATGAACGACACTTACATCACCAGGATTGAAGCCGGTGGAGTCAATTGCTACCTGATCAAGGTGGAAGACGGATTTGTTCTCATTGACACAGGGTATGCAAAGCATCGCGATGCAGTTGATGCAGCTCTGGCCAAGGCTGGGTGTGACGCCCTCAACCTAATCATCCTCACACATGGTGATTTCGACCATGTGGGTAACTGTGCCTATCTCAGAAGGAGGTTCAACTGCAGAGTAGCAATGCATGCTGATGATGTAGGGATGGTCGAGAAAGGGGATATGTTCTGGAACAGAGAGATGGGTCGGGCAAAACGAGCCCTTGGGAGACTGTTCACTCTTGTCATGCGAGTTGGGCTTGATGATGAGGACATGTTCTCACCAGATATCTTGCTGAAGGATGGACAGAGTCTAACTGAGTTTGGATTCGATGCGACTATACATCATCTTCCAGGGCATTCAAAGGGCTCTATCGGAGTTCTTACTGCACAGGGTGATCTCTTCTGTGGAGATGTCTTCACCAATGTGTCAACACCAAAGGAATCCGACCTGCTTTCGAACCGCAATGATTACCTCAAGAGTCTAGAGAGAATACAGAGTCTCGATATCCAGACTGTCTGTCCTGGTCATGGTCAACCTTTCTCCAGAAACGCACTCTCAGATATCTTTCAGGAGGTTTTTTGATATTTGACAAATTCGAATAGTGAAACAAGGTTATCTGAACACGATCAGAGAAACCAACAACTGCGTCGCATTGCGCTTGCGAGCTTTATATTCTTGATATGTGCTGCGACGCTAGTAATCGTCCTATTGCAGATGTCCGGCTATGCTGGTACAATGGAGGACACTCAGCTTGGTTTCAATGCAGAGGTCATCCGAAATTACTTCTCACTCATGAGTCCTACAGATATGGGGCTCTTCATTACAGCAAACATTGTGGACTATCTCTTCATGCTATGCTACGGCCTCTTCTTTTTCAGTGCCGCTAGACTCATCTCATGGAACTATAAGGGAGGTCTCCCAAAGAGAATTGGCCTATCGCTTGCATGGGCAGGTGTCATAGCTGCTGTTCTAGATGGGCTTGAGAATGTGTTCCTACTCTCCATGGCCGCTGATCCAGTAGGGTTCGCAGGCTGGTTCGCAATTGCTCACTCAAGCTTTGCCTTCGCTAAGTTTCTCTTCATGTATGCAGCAATGGCTTGGACCATGGTCGGGTTTGTGGTGAATAGGACCCCTCTAGCGACACATCTGATGGCACGTCAGATTGTATGAGATGAAAAGAAGATTGAGGGGGCTTGAAGCTCCCTCTGATTCTAACAGTTTTACATCTGTTTCTCTTGCCTGTTCTGCAGATAATCAGATACTAAGTACCTAGAAAGCCAAGGGATAATTCTGTAGTAATCAAGATTGATTTCTATTTCGGAACACTAGTGCGAAAATCCAGAAGGAGATCAAAGTACCTGCACATACTATGAAGGAAAGAATTGTCAATGGATCTGAAGAAAAGGTAATCCACGCCTGACTCTTTGCAGTTCCACCTGCAATAATTCCCTGCCACAATAGTACTGTTCTATGGAGAAAGATGGGTCCTGCAAACAAAATCAATCCTTGCCAGATTGTAATGGCATCATCTTCAATAGTCAATTTACCTCGCCTCCAGTGTTCCTTTTGTCGACCTTGCGAAAATCAGTAGTATCTCAATCATCATCCATCGCATATGGCAAGTCATCTGAGAATATGTATCTGCGTTCAAGAACGTCTGTTCGGATGGAGCTTCTATGACTCTAATAGTATCAAAAAATGCAATACTAGACACGGAAACAGGTACTAACTAGCGAATCAAATGTGGAGATTCACAGATCCACTTTCTCTAGCATTTTTCGTGTCTTGATCTCTGATAACCTCACAAACGGATAACCTGTCGAGGCTGCCAGCGCTGAAGTTGATTTTACAAATGGAGCTTTTCTGATTCGCCTGGATATCTGCTCAATCTCTTCCACATTGTCCACTATGAAATCTGCAATGATAATTGAGTCCGTGGTCGATACCCAAAACCACCAGAGCTCATCAGGGAATTCATCTCGGAGCCAGTGTACAAGCTCATCAACAGTTGTCATCTTGACGTCCCAAAAGATGCGTACCCACGCATCAACGAGCCCCCCAGCACTAAGGTTCAATCTGACACCGAAGAAGACTGCATTCCGAGGTCCAAATTCTCTAAGAACCCTGCGGATGGTCTTTGTTCCGATGCCGGTCTTTTTCGCAATCTCGCTTATCCTCATTCGGGGGTCATCATAAAGACATCGCAGTACCCTGAGTTGCAGCTTGGAAAAATCGGTTGTTGTGCCACCAGCTAAATTGAGTGCAGTGTGCAGCTCCACTTTTTGAACCGATTCCATGCTTCTCAAAATGACCCCCAGATCGACCTGCATAGCGTTACCGAAACATTCCGCATAGCAGAGATACGCTCCGCCCTCTGTACAGATCAAAGGACTAACATAGTAAATCATCGGAATATCCCCGATTTTTGCGATGAATTCACTTGTATCCTCAGTCCCATCTGTAATCACAAAAGCAAGCACATTATTCATGTCCATGATCTCTTTTGTAAGAGGTCTTACATAGAACCTGATTATGACGCCCGTTTCAATTAGCTTCTCAATTCGATACTTGACACCATTTGGGCTAAGACCAATCTTCTTCCCAATAGAACGATAACTGGATCTACAACTGACATACTGAAGCTCACGGAGAATGGCTTTGTCTATTTTGTCCAATTACCTCCCTTCCTTTTTTTCGATTTGCATGTTGGTCTTTGTAACTGGAAGTAATAGATGCTGCTTTGATATATTCGTTGCCATGGTTTTCTCCTAGGTGCAAGACTGATAGGTGCGACATAGGGATTGTATGTTGTAGTCACTCATGGAGGATAGAGATGTACTAGACCTATGATGAATAACTACAACATAGGGACACAATCGATTGCACTCTAATATGAAACGTCGTTAGATTACGATTGCACAAATATGACACCAACCCAAATTCAAGCATCTAAATCTGCAATGATACTTGCGATAATCGGACATCGAAAAGTAGAGCGAGTGAGGACAATCCCTCTCGATTTGAAGTCTGATCCTACGTCTGTTTCTCTTGGCTGAACGGCAGAGTGTCAGGACCGAAGATCTCACGTGCCATAGAATCTCACCAAGAGCAGATCATTTTGGTATGTTTCTGTGTTGTCAAAGGAACCAAGGAGGAATGAGTAACTAAAGGGTTGAATCCAAATCTTCCTGAACCTTTCAAGTCAATAATACCGCCTAGCGGTTCAAGAATGCCATCACCTTTTCAATCAGATAGCATGAAGTCTTACTCAGTGTCTTGCTGATATTACCCTTTGATGTCTTCATGACATCTGCAATTTCGGAAATACGTTTCTCTTCCCATATGTAGTAATAGCAATGCTGCCGCTGAGTTACGCTTAAACCAAGCAGAGTTGTGAAAAAAAGAATGGAATTGATCACAGCATTGTTCTCATTGTCAGAGGCATTTTCATCTAACTTAAAGCCCGCTGACCTTTTCATGTACTTCATGCTCTTTATCTCCTCCAGGGCTTCCCTGGCGTTCCAGAAGGCTGGTCCATCGCACTCGTCCGCATCTTCTTTTTGAATCATGATCTCTCCAGTTCCCAGTCCCACACCAAACTCCAGCTCCTCCATCAGCAGTCTGTGAAGTAGGAATACCGCCGGCTGCCAACTAGTCACCAACAGCTCAATGCTGTCGCCTTGGGTTAGGGCTGGGGTAGCAGTACAGTATTTTTTGAATCGCCTGTATGTCTGATCAATTATGCTTCGTAACTTTTCATCCAATATCTTCCGCTCACGGGTATCGACATCTCTTGATGCTACGATGTCAATGATGACTGCAATCATCACCCTCTCACCCAATCAACAGAAATCTGAAGATTCCCCA
>JAEORX010000041.1 GCA_016840685.1 Candidatus Thorarchaeota archaeon | reverse complement strand
GATGTCACCATCACGTGTAAATGGGGTCACTAATGCAGGCATTACTCCTTCTGGCTTGAACGTCCTCAAAGAATCACCGAACTCTCGGATTTTAGCCTCCATATAAATGGACTTCGATTTGTTCGCAATGCTCGATAGCTATACTACCTTTCATAAGATTACACAGTTTCTAGACGGATATGCCAGAATTTGTGATTGCCCTGACAACCTGTCCAATCAAGAGCGGTGTAGAATTAGCTCGCTCATTGGTCGAGAAACGGCTATGCGCGTGTATTAATATCATTCCCAAAGTCACTAGCATCTATCATTGGAAAGAGAAGTTGGTTGTGGATGATGAAGCACTATTACTCATGAAGACCGAAAGAAGACATATCCAACTCCTCTGGGAGGCTGTGAAGGAGTTGCACCCTTATGAAGTTCCAGAGTATGTGGTTCTCTCAATAGTGTGGGGGTCCCAAGACTATCTCAACTGGATATTGCAAAATATTGTAGTGCAGTGAATTTGCCAATCAGGCAATATCAGCTCTTCTTGCTGCATACACGAGTGATTCATTGAAATAATTACCAACAATGGCACTCAGTGCAGGACCAACGACGTAGTTGATTTCCCCGGGCATCAGTTCCTTCAAGTTTGTCTTAGAAGTCAGTTTGCCCTTTCTTTTGAGAATCCCGATCTCTCGTTCAACTGTGGATTTTGCCTTATCCCACGACATTGGTTCAACCCCCCTCCCCTCACCAATCAGTCCCTCTTTAATTTCAAAGAGACTTTGCATTATGAATATAGAGAGATTGTCCATATCTGTGGAGTCCTTCATGAAGTTTGTACCATGTTGTGGACACTTGTTATCTGTGGGAACAGCTCCACAGGCAGTACATATTTTGCGTCCACGGTTTGTCTTGATGTAGTAGGCAAGGAGATTTGCACATTTAGTAGTATCACTTGGAGTCCACTCAAGGCCCTTTGTTCCGACTCTACTTATCGCCCTGAATACAGTTCGCGCCTTGTTATGTAGGTACATCAGAACATCGATGCCCACCTTCTTTTCCTCAATCCGGAGCTTCTCTCTCTCTTTTGCTTCGAAAGCATATTCCTCTTTAGCAAGCTTGGTCAATCTTTCCTGTTTCAGGAAACGTTGCATGATGTCATAAGCAATGCCATAATTGTCAAACTCTAAACTAGACATATCCAGTGGTTTTTCGATAATGCCCTCAAAAACAGGGCTAGTAGAGGTTTCCAATTCCTTTTCTGCAGCCATCATATCCTTACTTGAGAAACGCGCGTGCATCCATGTACATATGGTCCTAGCATCTAGCTCAGGATAGAGAATCTTCATTTCATAAATCCTCATCGAAGCCAAGTCTATCAATATCTCCTCTCTAAGAAATTGCAGTACAGCATCCGTATCTTCATATATGCTCCTCAAGAGTGCTTTAATTCGTAGAAGGTCCTGCTTTGAACGAATATATGACTCCACAACGCGTGTGAGGTTAGTGAGGATTCCTATAGTGAAGTGCCAGATGAGATCCAGCTTGAGACTGAGAGTAGTTTCCTCTTCAGTTCGCTGTTGAGTAAAATCACGAGCTGAAGAGATACCAAGAGAGCTTAGTGCTCCACTCTTTACCTGTTCACGAGTATTGAGAAGTCGTGTGACCTCCTCTGGTGGAGGGACTCTCATCTTTTTCTCAAGGGTTTCAAGCACTTCTATTTCAATACCCACAAGTTTTGCACGGTCTTTTGTGAACATGTCTATGTTAATCTTTTCAAGTTCGGTTGAACGAAGACCCTTGGACCGAAGCATTCCCTTAACCGGACCGTTTAGTGTTTGTTCCATCTTCTCAAGAGTCTTCAATGATCTCTCAAGTAATTCAAGCTCATCTTTGCTAATTTCGGGTTTTGATGTATCAAAAATGACTTCATCAGCGAGGGCTTTAAAACCTGGTCCAATTATTGATGGATCATTGATTCCCTTTCTTCTGAGTTGCGCTCGAATGTCATCCACTCCAACTTCTAGAAAGGAAGAGAGCGTGTCAAGTGTGTAATCTGAATCAACTGAAAGGATTTCAGATACTTTAGTTGCCACAACTTGACCCAAACGGGATTCGTAGCCTTCAAGTGTTGTAGGGATATCAATTTCTTCCTCTAGAGCCTCAAGCATTGCTAGACGAATTTCATGAGCATTTCTGAAACCTCGTAGAGAGTCTTCAGGTTTGCAGAATCGCTCTGTAACTGCCATGTGAATTTGATCCCAACTTTTCATTGGGACCAATATGTCCAATAGATGGCTCTTGGCATACTCCACACGACCAAGAATTTGTTCAAGCCCCATTTTGAGAATCGTTGTTTCTGGAACTTCGGAGGGGTGTTCTCTAAGTAGTTCATCTCTGAGAGATAGCGAACTCTCCTTCAATCCAGATGCCTTAATGTAGAGTTCATCTCGCCACTTTTGTGCCCAACCAGTGACTTCAAGGATCAAGTCGATATCATGATTTGGTGTGTACTCAGTGGGGATCTGTTTCAGGGAATTCTTGATGATGTTGATTACCGTCTCTTTCAAATCCGGAGATGGACTTGTCCCCTTCAACTCATCAATCAATCGGATTATCAATTCGCTTCTTATCTTGGCAATATCTATCTCTTCACGTTGTTTGCTTGAAAAAAGATGTCGAACTTCCAGTTCTAGTTGACGACGTTCTTCCTCGCCAAGTTCATCTTTCATCTCGCTACCAGCGCCGGGTTCATCTGATGGACTGAGTAAGCGAACACCCTGATAGCTATGAAGATAGAAAGCAGCAAAGAAAGAAAACACATCCTCAAGTGGTTGTTTCTCCTTGAGGATTTCATGGAATAACTGACGGTCTCTTGTACTTCGCATATGAGACGCTAGAGCTTCTCTCAGAAGTATCTCCTTGCCAGCCTCACTCATTTGACGTGTCTTTAATACCCAAGAACTTGCCATAGTCCATCACCTCAAGAATGTGTTTCCGAGTGTAACAGTCAACTCATCGCCCTGTTTTTCATATGTCACAAGATAGAGAATCCCATCCTCCAGCGAATCTCGTAAATAGACCCGAGAAACTCGTGGTAGTAGTTTCCCGAGTCCTCGGACTTTCGAATTCATAATGTACTCCACGAATTCATCACCAATGTCCAGTCCAATCAGTGAGGCGGCTCCGATTCCTTCAGCTTGTAGTCGTAAGACCTTCCTCGCAAATTTTTCCTCCATGTCCTTTTCTCGTTCCCTCAAATGATCAAGCCGACTCTGAAGCAAATCTCGAAGCTCTACGAAATACTTGAGTGATGGGTCAGGCTCTGGTTTCGAAGGGAGTGAACGTTCCTCTCTAACTGGATATTGCGTTCTAATTTCATGCAACTCAGCGTCAATAGCTAGAGGCTTGACTGGTTCTATAGGAGGTTGTATAGGTGTTTCATTAGGGGTCGTTGCTTCTGCAGCCTGAGCTATTCTGTAATGCTCTAGTTTCTCTTTGTAGAGTTCAAACGCAAGCTCATAATCCCTCATCCTAGCTTCATATTGCTGGGTCTTCTGGGTCAGCAGCTCCTCACGTTTCTTGTTGTGCGCACGAACAGCCTCGTTCTCCGCCTCTATAGTCCGACATTCATCTTCCCATTCCTGTACTCTCGTGAGATACACCTTCTCTCTTTGGTCAGCCTCAAACCTAGCTCGGTCAACCATTGCACTTGGTGTAACTGTTTCTCCGATAATCTCATGGACAGAGTTTAGGATTGTAAGAAGTGCCTGTGGATTGGTCATCGAATCATCTAGCGCAGCCTTGAAACTCTCCACCCAGACTCTCGCCTCCTTTCGCCAATCATCAGGGCGTTCCCCAGCACCCTCCACAGCAGCCTCAAGTTCTGAAACGAGGTCAGTTTCTTCAGTAAGCATTTTGTCTATGATTCGACGAATGAGTGGTTTTGAAAGAAGAGTATCAGCAACATCGGGAATTACATCAGATACAAGGTTCTGGAAATCGTCAAGGAGTTCCACTAGTGCCTTTCCATGCTCTGTAAGCTCGTCAGAGTCTGGGATTGAATACTTGAGAGCAATATGGCGTCTGGCAATTTCAGCAACATTCTCAAATCCGATGAGATTCCACACATCAATTGTCTTGAATGATTCAATTAATTTTCGTGTGACAACATCCATGAGTTGCTTGAAGTCGTCATAGTGAGTCCCCTCATATGCTTCCTTTGAAAAGGTGGCATTAAGCTGAGCTTGAATTTCTGCATAAAAGAGTTCGAATAGGGTGGTGTCAGTGGAATCGATCTCTTCCTGTTGAACCTCCTTCTTGAAGTCGCGAAGTGCAGTGAAGAACGCCTTTCTTGCCGCATTTGTCACAAGATACCGGTTAAGCTCTTTTGAGAAATATTGTGATACTCTCTTTGCGTAGGCAATAGCATATCTAATCGTTCCCTTCAATTCCCAAGCACGAATCTCGCCAGAGCTGGAGAACCCGCGATTGACTGAACTCATAATTCGGTCGAGAAGTTTGATTGCAATAGTCTTTGTCATCTCATTAGAGAAGTCGCTATGACTAGACACAGCTGTGGAGAGCTCATTTCTATGACCATCAATGATTAATGATTTTCCTGAACTGAGATGTTCTTCAACTATATGCTCTAGAGCACCTACAGATTCTCTGAGAATTTTGACAAATTCATCAATTCTATGCTTCAGAGAATCAATCTCAACCAGAGTGACCTCACTCTTACCCAGGAAGTCCTTCAATGCATTTGACACACCTTGCACAATCTCTGACTCTTCAATGGCATATGCGTAGTAATTTAGTTCATTCAGAAGAGCCTGACCAGTCTCTGGGATAGTTTTCGTCAGAGTCTCAATTGCACTTGGCGTCAAGACTCGACTTTTAAAATGAGAAACAAGCTGTTCATCAGATACAGTGGGCAGTCTGAATTCCAGGCTCTTACGAGCTATGATTCTCATCCCGGGGGGCTGTAAGGTGAAATCATCAACGACACCCATCTTGGCAACCAAGTCAATGTCAACATGCTCTTTTTTCACTTGCAATGAGTCCCAAGAACCCTGAAAACGACGATCAAGCATATCAACAAACAAAACGCTGTTCAATCGATCAGCAAATTGTTTCAAGACCGCAAGACCTTCCAGATCATAGTTGAGTTCATTGTTGATTACAACACTCTCAATGTCAGATATCTTCTTAGATAACGTCCTCATGTAATCATCAATCTTGAATGGGTCAACAACTCCCTTTTCCCAGCTCAAGACGCAAACATGGGATCCAACACCCCCTTCTGTTCCTCCAGCGACCACAAGTTGCTCTGGCAATACTTCAGGACTGGGAGTCCTATCAAGATCCCACTCTATCGAGAGAAGATCAAGTCCTTCTGATGACATCAGTGTGTCACGAATGGTGAATATCAGAGGTACGATATTCATAGAAACAGTTTCAGAATGTTGTTGCAGCATCGTACCAGCGCCAATCGCGCTTCCGATTGGATAGCCAAGACCAGTGGAAGTTCCCAAAACTGATGCAGATGCCATACGAATTGCTTCTGCTGTACTTGCCGCTTGTTCATCTATTCGATCAGACACACGAGAACTCTCCTTTCAAGAGGGGATAGAAGATTCATATGAGAACAATAACGCAATCTTTTGAATCTAGCTCGCTCAGCTATCCAACTCCAGTCCAGATTCCATTCCCAAGTTCTCGGATAAGGCCAGCCTCCTTCAGTCCCATGAGGGTGACATGAATTGTTGTGCTTAGAAGTGCATTGTAGCTTTCAGGAATTGGAACGCTCCTCGCCTCTTTGATATCAAAAACAAACTGCTCAATGTCAGCATCGCCCCGTGCCCTTAATAATGACAGCAGAGTGTCTTGAAGGTGCACAACCCCATCCTTGACTGCCTTAAATTGAAGTCTAGCATCCGAGAAGAGATGTGGAGTGTCATGAGATGGGAAAAGATAATCAGCTCCGAGCTTGGATAGAACCTCCAAAGCAGTGAGCTTTGCGATAATACTCCCTGTTTTATCGATATAGAACTTACGAGGATCATTTGGAAAGTTGTTCACTTCATCGCCTGAGAAAATCGCTTTTCGACTAACATCATAGAAGGCACAATGGCCAGCAGAGTGTCCACCAGTATGGATTATTTTTAGTGTGGTGTTTCCTATAGAGATTTCATCCCCATGCTTGAGATATTCATCGGCCTCCATGCCACGATAATTAATACGTAGAGGACCCTTGTCAATCTTCATAGAAAACCGTTCAGCTCGGTCCATTATGAGTCGTTCATTTAGGAAGGAAGCTGGTGTTTGCAGCAGCTCCGCATCATCCTTGTGGATCATCACAGGTGCGCCTGTTGACTTTTTTAGTCGATTTGCACCAGCTGCATGATCGGGATGACCATGGGTACATATGATTCCAATAAGGTCACTCTTTGGATTGAATCCTAGGCTCTTGATTGCCTTCTCAAGATTTGCACCTGGATCTCCTGCAGTTCCTGGATCAATCACAAGAATCTCACTCTCGTCAAAAACTAGATAGCTAGCAATGAATCCAAACTCACCTGCGAATTTACCCCGTACTACATGGATGCCAGGAATGATTTCAGCTGATGCCATTCTGATGATGGGTGTCGCTCTAATACTTATGATAATATCGACTGTGTGTTAGTTCAAATGACAAACACTAAATCGAACAAGAAAGTACTCTCCAAATCTGAGGTTCGATAATGAGAGGAGCCTATTTACTCATTTTGGAGATTAAGCAAGCAGCAAGTATCCAAATTAAATCACTTGGGAGTGTGTCATTTGCACCTGGCGAATGGGTATATGTTGGTTCAGCGATGGGAAATGGATCGACGAGCTTAGAGAATAGACTACTGAGACATTTCCGTCAGGAAAAAAAGATCCACTGGCATATTGATTACCTGCTGAGTGCTGGAGCAATGATAACAAAGGCTCTTGGTATAGAAAGCAAGAAACACATCGAGTGTCTTCTAGCGCAAACGCTTTCGGATCATGACAACTTTCTTCCAGGACCTAAGGGTTTTGGATCATCTGACTGTAGGAGAGGTTGCAGCACTCATATATATCATTATCAGGGCCAGCAACCGATATCAACCAGCCTCAGAAAGGTTCTAGAGAAACTAGGATTAAGCGCGGAAGCCACTAAGGATGGTCGTCTTTGACGTGAAGCTCCCAAGCAGCAAGTATTAAATGGCTCCAGACTTCCCCTTTTGTAGACAGGAGGAAACCAAGTGTGCCAGACTGGAGGAGCATCTTTCAAGACTTGAAAAACACAGGACAGACATTCACCGTATATTTGAGATATCAACAGAAGGATACACTTGCAAAGATACCAAACGTAAGGGTTCAAGATGTATATGATGACCATGTACGACTCGAGAATCCGAGTGGGTATGGAGTGCTTGGGTATGAAGATATCCTCTACGTATCAATACCACGACAATCGATGACTAGACCCCTACAATAGTGATTCACGCTTACCCCCTACGGCTAAGGTTTAATTGGCAACACCAGGTTTCTTTCATATCTAGACTATTAGTTGGTGTAAATTGAAGTGTCATCGTTAGTATACATCCCAGTACAAAACGAACGTGTCCTCAGCCAACATCAGGAATATATCCTGACTAACTATAGATGGATACAGTACGACAGAGGTTCTCGGACAAGTGCTAGCATCCCCCTGCACATCATCAAGGAGTACAAACTGACCCACAACTCAGCAATGTGCAAGGTTGTAAATGGGATTGTCAATGTAATAGGTGCAATGCCAAGACGGGAGGAGTTGCGTGCAGCCCTTGGATTCCGAGAGTTTGACGACCTTCGGGTTGGAGAGCAGAGAAAACTCTGCGATGTGAGTGGAGTGCCATTTGTGCATCCAGACCATCCTTACAACCGATGGATATCTATTGGATTTCATCAACCCTTCTCGAGACACTTCTATCAAACATTTGCGTGGTTGAAAGGAGAGGAGGTCTTCACATATCATCCTGGTAGCTTCATACTAACGAACTATCGTTTGTATCAGTTTGACTCGGGCAACAAGAAGATGTACATCTTTCCACTTCATATGGTTGAAACTTTCGAGGCACGGTCGAATGAACTCAAGTTAAAAGCCACATCTGGAAAATTCAAGATAAAAGGGAAAGTCCCAAGACAGGACCATCTTCTAACTGTCTGGCAGACTCGTGCATGGAGCTCGATATCAAATGAACACCTAGATTGGCTGATAAGGCCATATAGTTACATTGCACCACATCACCCATTATCACAATATGCGGTGAGCGATTCAGCGACAGTGGCACCAACTCCTATTGCCCAAGAAACAACACAGGAGATGCAGGCAGCTGCTGGGAATGGCGGTCGTGGCACAGTCTTTGTCAAACCGGTCATTAAAGATCGATGCACTCATTGCTCTGCGCCGATGTCATGGGAGCAGATTGATTGGGTAGGCCCGGATCAATACGCCTGTCCTTCATGCGGTGCTACTCATCGTGTAGACTACGTTCGGATGTAAAGATCATTAGGAGTGGGCTTTGGTCCACTCCAATGAAAGCCTTTTGATTGTCTTGTCTGTTGGTAGACCTGTTTCTAAATCCCAACCTCTTAGCCTATAGTAGTCATCTAGCATTGGATCAAGATTAACAGTCTGTCCCTTTCCGGGACCCTCAGGCATTGGCTCTTTGGTGAACCTATCTGGGAGGTTGTCGTCTTTTCTTGTGATGCCTTCGCGATTATTGAAGAGTCGTTTTAGAGTTATCTGCCGCTCTGCGATCTCTATCAGATTCTTAACTTTCCCGAGATGCTTTACACCTGTCGCAAGTGGTAGCATCTCTGCGAAATCCTCCATCCAGAATATAGGCGGCCAGGAGACTGAGTACCAACAGACAATCAGTGTGTCCCGGATGCAGTATGAATTCTCACTCTCAAACACGGCGTTTGCTTTATGCTTCTCAGTGTAGGGATCAATGATCTCTGGGAGTTTATCAGCGCCCCATCGCTTTGCTGCAACATCCTCGTAGCCTAATTGGTCAACAACCACCAAGCTTCTCAGATGATCCGCCCCTCTCGCAGCTGTGGCATGTCCAAGGCCAATGCTGCGGTGCGTTCTGCCATCTTGCCCAGAAACCTCCAAGCCCTTGACATGAATCGCATATTTCTCTGAACCCTTACCAATACTGTCTGCAGCTCTTTTACTTCCCTCAGCAAGAAGGTCTCCAAAATCCTCCCGTTCTGCGATCATCTTTAGGAGACGGATTACCCCTTCTCGGTCACCCCATTCTAGTTTGAAACCATTAGTTTCCTTCTCTGTTATGAGCCCGTTCTCGAACGATTCAATGGCAAAACCAATTGTTGCACCAGCAGATATGATGTCCATCCCATAGCGATTACAAATCTGGTTAGCCTTCAAGGTGGTTGCATAGTCGTCAATACCAAGCGAGCTACCAAAAGCCATGAGACCCTCATACTCGGGCCCTTCTTCAAGTGTCCCAGAAAAGGGTCCTGTTTTGATATAGTTCACCTTCTTGCACCCTAGACTACAACCAAAACACGCTCTATCTGAAATTGTGAATCTCGGTCTGATATAGTCACCCGTGAGCTTCTCGAAACCAGGGAAGACGCCAGTCCGATGATTGTAAGTTGGCAACTCACCAATTTCTTGCTTCACTGCAGTTAATACCCATGTGCCCCATTTCCCCATCTCCTTTGCCTGAGGATTCTCGCGAACTCGGGCATGCGCCTTTTTTGCGAGCTCAAAGAACGCTTCATGATCATGTACCTCCACAGGACCATGACCACGAATTGCAATCGCCTTCACATTCTTTGATCCAAGAACTGCACCCATTCCCGTACGCCCAGCTGCACGTGCATGGTTCACCATCACTGATGCAAACCTCACCAAGCGTTCACCAGCTGGTCCTATCACCGCTACTTGAATGTCTGAATCATGATGAGTCTTTTTGAGGTCCATGGTTGTCTGATCGGTGGTCTTTCTCCAAAATTGAGAGGCATCGCATAGTTCAAGATGTGAATCTTCGATGAAGATGTAGACAGGTCGCTCAGCCTTACCCTCTACGACTAGCAGGTCGTATCCTGCATACTTGAGTTCAGGGCCAAGGAATCCACCAACATGGCTTTCTCCCCATATGCCTGTTAGAGGAGACTTAGAGATAAAGACAGTCCTCCCACTCATAGGCCACATTGTACCAGTGATTGGTCCCGTGGCAACAATCAGCTTGTTGGAGGCGCTAAGAGGGTCTGTGCCTTGTGGAACCTCTTCAAAGAGGATCTTAACTCCAAACCCATCACCACCAATATAATCCTTAATCCACTGTTTGGGGAGAGAGTCGATATGGAAATCGCCCTCACTTAGATCAACTCGCAGTATCTTTCCCTTATAGCCGACAGCGGTCACTTCAATCAGCTCCACTGCTTTCCTGTGCTGTTCGTTCAATCTCTCTCAGATAGCTAGAGATCTTACTGTGGCGATCAATAGAGGGTGCTGTAGAAACATCAGCATAAGTTATAGCGCCAGTTGGACATGCCTTTGCGCACTCGGGGTCACCATCGCAATGGTCACACTTTATTATCTTCATCCTAACTGTATCCAAAAGTATGACACCATTCACGCAAGCTCCAACACAGGATTTGCAGAGTATACACTTGTCCTCATCAAGAAATGTCATTTTAGTGATAGGGTCTCTACGTATTGCATAGACAGGACAGATATCGACACAAGGCGCAGTCTCACAAGGGCCACAGACATTTGGCAAGTCTATTCCAAGATCATCATAACGGACAATCTTGAGACGAGCAAGACTTGGTTGAAATCGACCCTCCTTTTTCGCAGTACAGGCAAGTTCGCAAATTCGACAACCAGTACACTTCGTGAAGTCAACGACAAGATGTGAAGGCAACTGAACCACCTCGGTGCAATGTCAATCTTGCATATCCACACTAAAATGCTTCGGAGTAACTATACGGTTTATTAGGCATGGGGTATAACGAACGAAGAGGTTGAAAACCATGTCAGCGGAAGAAGAATCTGAAGCAGATGTCGGGAAAAAGAAAAAAAAGGCTGACTACTGCGAAGTCGAGTTTGAGATTGGCAATATCGAATTTGAGGCAAAGGGAAGGAGTATTGTAGTTGAACGAATGTTCAGGATGCTACTGGAGAAAATCGAAGAGGGAAAACTTGTAGCTGAATTTAGGCTGCAGGAACCTGATGAAGAGGAGGAGGAGGAAGAGGAGGAGGAATTTCCAGATGTAGATTTTTCAGAAATAGAAGAAGAAGTATATCCCTCTGATACATCGAGAGACCCTCCACCAGATTGGGACACCCTAGAAACTGATGAACCTGAAGTTTCAGATGCTGAGCGTGAAGAACTAGGGCTTGAATAGTTACTCTGAAGCTCATTCCACTTGAACTATCCAGTCATGAGGGTCTTCTCGTTCACCTGACTGTATTCCAACTAAGTCATCAAAAAGACGTCGGGTCAACTCTCCAGTTCGACCATTGGAAACCTCGTAAGCAGTGTCCTTATACCAGAGAGAACCTACTGGAGCAATTATTGCCGCAGTCCCACAGCCGAATATTTCCCTAACTTTCCCAGAAGAGAGGCCTTCAATAATTTCATCTATTGAGATCATCCGTTCTTTTGCTGTTAACCCATAATCGTTGATGAGTGTCAGTACCGAGTCTCTTGTAATACCAGGCAGAATTGATCCGCTAAGTGGAGGAGTAGCTACTTCATCATCGAAACGAACAAACAAGTTCATAGTCCCGACTTCCTCAATCCATTTCCTTTCAAGGGCATCCAACCAGAGAACTTGAGAATAGCCAACTTTTGTTGCATCTGTTCCTGCTAGAAGACTGGCTGCATAGTTGCCAGATGCTTTTGCAGCACCAGTGCCGCCACGAACAGCTCTGACATACCTATCACTAACATAGATCTTGACTGGACTAAAGCCTTCCTTGAAGTATGGCCCAACAGGACTAAGAATCACATAATAGAGATACTCCTGTGATGGACGAACTCCAAGTTTGGGTTCAGTCGCAATCATTGTGGGTCGAATATATAGAGAACTACCTGGAACTTGAGGAACCCAATCAGATTCAAGCTTCAACAACTCCATCAATGAGTGCAGTGCAACTTCGACCTCGATGTTGGGCATGACCATACGATCTGCTGAAACATTGAAACGTTTGAAGTTCATTTCAGGTCGGAACAGAAGAACTCTCTCTCCTCTTCGATACGCTTTCATTCCCTCAAAGATGGCTTGTCCATAATGAAGACATAGTGCTGCGGGACTGAGAGAAATCGGTCCATATGGATGGATTCTTGCATCTCTCCATTTCTCACCATCATGCCTCATTGAGAACATGTGGTCTGAGAAGACTGTGCCAAAAGGCACATCTAGAACGTTACTTGGCTTCTCCTTCCTCTCATCCTTGGGAACTAGATCGACTTCGATTTTCATTCACAAGCACAACAATTGTGGCTTGTGTATTTCTCCCTCTTAAGGCAATAGGTTTCCAGGGATCGTATTATCCATTGAAAAATAGTGTCTTAGAAAATCCCTTAAGTCACTCAATAACTGATGAACACACTACAGGAGTCATTTAAAATGAGTCACCATGAAGGCGCTCCACCAGAGGATGTCTACTACATCGATCCAAAAGAGGTCCTTTCTCAATACAGCGTGGAGTGGATCTCTCTTCGGAAGTCCTATGATGAGATCAAGAAACAACTAATGGAAGTTCAAGCTGAGCTCAGTCATTTAGACCGAAGACTTGAGAATGGTGAAATAACGGACCAAGAACATATCGTGCTTTACAGAGAGAAGTGGTCAGAATCCACTCAAATAGTTCAGGTGAAAAGAGAGGTCGAAAGTCGGTTATACGAGATTCAGAAGGAGATACGAGCAGCTAACAGACAATTGAAACAAGCGGAAGAGGAACGTCGCAGAAGAGAGAGAATTGAAGAAGAAAAATCTCATGCAATGATTGAATGGATGTCTCTCAAACAAGGCTTTGACCTAGTCACTGCTAGACGGAACGAGATCAACGCTGAATCCGACCAACTTGAGCTGCAGCGACGTAGTGGAAAAATCTCTGAGGAAAAGTACAGGGAAAGTCGAATAGTACACATTCGCCAACTGGCAGAGCTCAGCACAGTTGAATCAGATGTAAAGAGAAGACTTGCGGAGCTTCTAGAAATCATTAGACGCTAATTGATAACCCTGAAAAAAAAGAAGATATGCAGAACCCGTAAGTGGGTCCTGCAGTTCAGTTTCTAAATACGATGACCTTGATCAATCATGGCATCAGCCACTTTCACGAAACCTGCTATGTTCGCACCAACAACATAGTTACCTTTCATACCAAATAGCTCTGAGGTCTTGTAGGCATTTGCATGGATATTCTGCATGATTTGGTGCAGTTTCGCATCAACCTCTTCACGAGTCCAGAAGAAGCGTTGGCTGTTCTGAGCCATTTCAAGTCCAGATACAGAAACACCACCAGCATTGGCTGCTTTACCAGGTCCAAAGAGAACACCACTCTCTAGGAAGATCTCAACGCCCTCTGGCACTGTTGGCATGTTAGCACCCTCACCCACAGCCAAAACACCGTTGTCAACAAGCATTTTTGCTTCCTTTGCGTCAACCTCATTCTGGGTTGCACTTGGTAATGCAATGTCACACTTGAGGCTCCAGGGAGACCCGTCCTTGGTTTCAGTGTAATCTACCTTGAAGTGTTCAGCATATTCTTTGATACGACCCCTCCGAACATTCTTGAGGTCCATGACCCATGCTAGCTTTTCTTCATCAATGCCATCCGAATCATGTATCCAGCCTGATGAGTCACTCAATGCGATGACTTTTGCACCTAGTTGAATGCACTTCTCTGTGGCATATTGAGCAACATTGCCTGAACCAGACACGACAGCTTTCTTACCCTTCAGGTCTTCACCACGGGTCTTTAGCATCTCCTGTACGAAATAGACGCACCCATAACCAGTTGCTTCAGGACGGATAAGGGATCCTCCCCACCCAGCACTCTTTCCCGTTAGAACACAGGTGCCATGATTGTTGGTGATTTTTCGATATGCACCGTAAAGATAACCAATTTCACGAGCACCTACACCAATATCTCCTGCAGGAACATCAATGAACTGACCGATGTGCCGATAAAGTTCGAACATAAGGCTCTCACAGAAATTCTCAACTTCTGCATCTGTCTTTCCTTTTGGATCAAAATCCGAACCACCCTTTCCACCCCCCATTGGGAGTGTTGTCAGACTGTTTTTGAAAACTTGCTCAAACCCGAGAAACTTCAATACACCCTGCGTGACAGTTGGATGAAAACGAAGTCCACCCTTATAGGGTCCGATGGCGGAGTTGAACTGAACTCTGTATCCTCTATTCACTTGGATCTTTCCATCGCGATCCTTCCATGGTATTCGGAACTGAATTATACGTTCTGGTTCTACGATTCGTTCGAGAATCGAATTTTCTTTGTACTTTGGATATTTCTTGATGGCAGGTTCCAAAGACTCGAGAACTTCCAGCACAGCTTGATGAAACACATCTTGACCTGGGTCCTTCTCGACAACCTGATTGTAAACACTCTCTATGTATTTGTCCAATGGTACTCACTCACCATTAGTTATACGCGTGCGAGGGCGCGTGCGGTCTTCCACATAAATCAATCGGAATCGGACTAGCTCAAATGAATTCATCAAAAGTACGAATATTATAGAGCTAGCTACATAATTGTAAGACAAACAGTCATTAGCTGCCTTTGTCATTAAAGGGTTGGGCTAGCAGCGATGCCAACATTTGAACAGGAATGGATAAGTCCGATATTGGAGGTCTACAAAAAGAGAAAGATCACTGAAACCTATTCAGTCATTCTAGGACTCAATCCTATGGGACAAGCGCTATGTAGAAAATTTTACGAACTGGATGAATTCGAAACCGTTCTTCTGTTCAATTCTCCTGCATTTTCATCATGGAACAGATATCCTGTAGATGTGAAACCACCAGTTGTTCCAGTTCATGGAATGGTTACAGAGGACCTGATGATAATCTTTGGAGATGTAATGATAAAGGAATATGATTGGATAACTGATTTGTTATTTTACCTCAGAGGAAATGTTCCAACAAGGTTCGTGATTTCATTGATGATCCATGATGGACCGACCTGTGGACAGGTGCTTTCAAAGAAGGGAGACAGACTCCTGAAACGGATGGATGTCCCACTTGGGAGATCAGACTTCTATGATGGAGTTACTGCACCATTAATCAGCGCAGGGATGGCTGCTGGATTGGACCCTGTCATTCTTTTTCTTGAAGAATCAAGGAATAAAGAAGTCATCCTTCAGGTTGACGAGGTCAGAGTTACACAAGCTGAGCTGGATGAGGCTCATGTGCTTCTCAGCAAAGGGCTTGATATAAACCTCCCATACTAGTCAGTATTGTCTTCAGATACTGTCTTTCCGTAGCTAGTTCGATTCCGACCTGCCATCTGATCAAATCGTCGGTGGATATCACTCTTGGATATGCTATTGTCACAAGTAGTACACATTAGAGCTCTTGTTTCACTAACATTCACTATATTGCCACACGAAATGCATGTCCAGAGACCACCTTGAAGTAACTTGGTTTTTCTAAAAACAGCTCTGGCTACATCTTGTAGAGATGGAGGGCAGTCCTTGGCAACTCCTATGACTCCCTTTTCGGACCATTCACATAGTACCGAAACAAGTGTTGTCATAAGTTCAATTATTCGAGTTGTTCGTTCTTCAATTTCAGTGGAGGACTCGGATCTCGTGTCTCTTGGTGCATCAGGGATTCTCGTGAGTGTTTCTATATATGCGAAAAATGCTGGAGCTGGGAATTTTTCTTTTCCTCGGGATTCAACCATCTGTCCTAAAACTGCAGAAATCATGAGCGTCTGAGTATAATCCTCACGGAGTATCTTTTCAGCTTCTTGAACTATCTTTTCAGCATCAATCTGATACTTTGATGCTTTTAGTTTGTGTTCAATAGCAATATCTCTGACTGACTCGAGAAGACCCATACCTTGAGCCATCAATCGGTTGACCTTTTTCGCAATGGTTTGGTAGGGAATTCCAGCATCATTGGAAAGCTTCTGCAAAAGGTCTCTCGCTGTCAAACTCAACCGAAACACATGCCTTTGGTGGAGAGATTCAATTGCACCGCGTCCATTTTAGCTTACCGTCGTAACTTGAAAGTGTATAGCTCAGGGAAAAGTCTCATAAAGGAGGACTCGCCGCCAAAAGATGGCGGTCATTGATGAAGGAGTATGATGTCGTTCTTGCGAGTGGAGCAGAACACCTGAAAGAAAGTTTTCAAGAAGCTGGATTTCGTGTGTTCACGTCCGCACTTAACTATGATAGAAGAAGACTATTTCCAAATGCTGACATCTATGCGATGATTGAAGATGTTTCTGAGCTATCAAACAGACGTGTTGTCATAATACAGAGTTGCACCGGAGCAGGACCAGCTGAAACTGAACACTATACTACATCCGACAGAGTGGTTGAATTACTCCTTCTATTGGATCTCCTCTCAAGACCTGTGGCAGTCAAAGTGACTGGGCACAAAATCTATGACTGCAAACCCATTTCTCCTCCGTCAAGAGTAGAGGTTGTACTGACATTCCAACCATTTGCACTGCAAGATAAATCATTCAGGACCGGAGAAGCAGTATCAGGAAGATGGGCTATTGAAACCATTGCAAAGTCCTGCAATAAAGTATGGGTTGTAAATCCTCATGCTCCAGATAGCCTAGATTGGGTGCAAAACTTGAGAGAGAGAAACCTCTATGAAACAATTGATGTGATTCCAGATCTAATCGAGTTCGCTGCAAAGCAGTTTGAGTTCAAAGACCCGATTCTTGTTACTCCTGATGAAGGTGCACAAGAGAGATACAGAATAGAGGGCTTTGGGAAGAGTAGAGAGAACTCATTCAATGTTGATCTTCACGGTACAGTGGAGGTTATGGATAAACAAGTCATCATCATAGATGACCTGACAAAGAGTGGAAGCACCCTTCTCAAGGCTGCTGATAGGCTCAGAAATCAAGGAGCAGCAGATGTTGGAATGGCAGTTGCACATGTACTTCCATTGATTGAGAGAGGAGAGGAGCTTCTCGAAGAGCTACTAGAGAAGGCTCGAGGTATGATTGTAACCACAAATACTGTTCATACAGAGGTTTTTGGTGAACGAAACCCGAAGTTGACGTATAATATAACTCACACATTGATTAAACACTTGTAATTAATCCAGGGTTTCAGTCTACATATTCTTCTGCTCTGCCCTTTGCAGTCCAAGTTTTAGAACTAAGCTTCTCTGCGAGATTTCGCTTTTCAAGGTCAATTAAAGCCTGAACGACATCATTCTGGTTGCAGTTGTAACTCCGCTTCTTCAAAATTGAAGTTATTGCGTTTGGTCTGTGAGCATCAGATATAATCACTCCCAGAATTCCCTTTTGAAGTTCAGTAAGTTCCTCAGACATTGTAACCATGGAAGTCGGGCAACCTTGCATTCTTAAGCATATCTCTATGAAGACAATATCAATGTCGAAACCCTTTTTTTATATGCAACAACAGCGCCTGAGGATTATAGTATGACTGAAGATAGAGAATATCACATTGGTATCGCACCTGGAGAGATACCAGAGTTGGTTTTGCTGCCTGGAGACCCCCATCGCGCTCAAGATATTGCTGTGAGGTTTTTTGATGAATATGAAGAAATAGCCAAATCCAGAGAATACTGGAGTTTTAAAGGAAAGTGGAGAGGGATACCTGTCGCATCATGTTCGACTGGAATTGGTTGTCCTTCAGCAGCCATTGCTTTAGAAGAGCTTGTGAAAGTTGGATGTACTACATTTCTTCGTGTTGGTACATCTGGTGCAATAAGTCGCTCCGTCAATACTGGGGACTTGGTCATATTCACCGGCTCGGTGAGAGATGACGGAACTTCCCAGCAATACGTCCCAATAGAGTACCCTGCAGTTGCAGATCCAGAAATGGTCATGGCTTTGGTTAAGTCAGCAGAAAAAAACGGTGCAACATTTCATGTCGGTATAGGTCATACCAAAGATGCTTTTTATAGTGAACATCCAGATTATGTTGCAGACCCAATGAGTACGAGAAAGAAGTGGGAATTACTGAGAAACTCGGGAGTTCTAGCCACCGAGATGGAAGCAGCATCACTCTTCATTGTCGGACAACTTCGTGGTGTAAAGGTGGGAACTATATGTCTCGTCATTGGAGAGAATGTTGAGAAAGAGGCAAAAATTGATAGTAAACCACCAATTGATGAGTTAATTATAGTCGCGTTGGACGCTATAACCTCCCTCAAGTGATAGATACCTATTTAGATTCCATCAAACCAGACTTTTTTCTGAACAGCCATTTGGAGGTCCGCGGCTGTTCTTTTATCAATCCCTGTGAGAGCAGCCAATTGCTCTGGACTGGTAGCAACCAAATCTGTTGTTGTAGCAATTCCTGAATTGAAAATCAGATTAATTGTCGGTTCGGGAGTTCCCAGTTCGGTGAGGAGACCTCTAAGGTCAGCCATCGTATCAACAGTTGCTTTTGGAGGTCTGACTTCTGGCATTTCTTTCTCAATTGGATCTTCCTCATCTAGATCAGGCAATTCTGCGGATTCTGGTTCTTCTCTCGTGGCTGGTTCAGCGGACTCCTTTAGCGCACGAAGTTCAGTAATTTCTCCAACCACGCTATATTTGGTTATGAACGAGGGTCTTAGAAAGATAATACCAATGAATATACAGAATATGAGAAAGGGAATGAGCATCACATTGCTGATGTCAACTGGAACAAGCCCGCCTCCAGGTCCTGATCCCACCAGACCTCCTTCTATACCATCCCTGAATAGCACCAACCATGAGTCACCAGAGAGGTCTGTGAAGAGGATTAACCAGAGAGGTGAGAATAGACCAAAACCTCCAGCTTCAAAGATTAGAACTTCACGAAATGCATGTCTTCGAATGAAGAACGCCAAGATAGGTGGTACGATTGCCATACCTATTGAAACAAAGAACCAAATAGAATAGACACCCCAATCTAGTCCCAGTATCTTGATGATTGCTGCACCGAGAAACATGACAAATGTTAAGATTGCACCTAGAAGTATGCCATAGGCATATCTCATATTCAAACTCACCTCAATGATAGTGACCAAATCAATAGTGAGTGAGTGTCTTTTAGGTCTTTGTAGGATTTCATCCTTAATTCATGCAAATTCCATCTGAATCAATGAGATTTCTATTGAAATGCGCAAATGGCTCAAAGTAGGGGGAAGCGCGCTCTAGAGAGCATTTCTAAGCTAAGTCTTATAAGGGTCTAGAATGACTTCTAGAGCATCCTTTTGGAGGAGAATAAAAAATGACATTCATTGTAAAGAAGGCAGTGCAAGACTATGCGAAGAAGAAGAATCTCCAAGTCAGTGGAGACTTCTATGATGCTCTTGACAAGAAAATCACATCGCTTCTTGATCATGCTGCCAAAAGGACTGGCGAAAACAAGCGTAAGACCCTCAAAGCTTACGACCTGTAGGAGTCTGATGATGCCGGGAGTGGGAGCACACTAAGGTGCTTCCACAACCTTTTTTCTATCTTCATATATTTCCCATCACTTAGTAGTAAGAATACATACTAAATCAGGAATTTGAGGAGTAATGCCAATTGTATCGAGTCTGCCTGACAAATGATGACGGTCCTCGGAGCGAGGGTATGCTCAAGCTAGCAGATGTGCTAAGTAAAGAAGTTGAGCTATTTGTTGTTGTTCCAGATGGACAACGCAGTGCTACTGGGAAATCCTTGACCTTAAGGAGACCCATCAGAATAACTGAGAAGCATGCAAAGAATGGATACCAGTTTGTTTCACATGATGGGTCACCTGCTGACTCAATAATCTTGGCACAGTCTTTCTATGAAAGTATAGACCTTCTAGTATCTGGAATAAACTCTGGTGCAAATGTCGGTTACCAGAGTATACTGACAAGTGGTACAGTCGGAGCTGCACTGGAAGCAGCCATTATAGGACTGCCAGCAATCGCTGTATCTCGAGAGGCATCACCGAGCGATTGGTTTGAGGAAACCAGCTCAACTAGTGATTTCGACAAGATGTGTGAGATTACGAAGGACATCATTTTGAGAGTTCTTGACAAGGGATTGCCACAGGGGATTGACTTATTGAATCTGAACTTTCCAAGCGCTATGAATGAGAAATCAGTTACTCGAATCACGAAACCCACAAGAGTTCGAATGCATAATGAGGTTGAAGAAAGAGCAGATCCCAATGGAAGACCCTACTACTGGTACCTCGGTATAGAACGGGACCCAACCCCTCAATCGGATGCTTATGAGGTATTAATCCAGAGAAACATATCTCTCTCACCTGTCATTCTCAATTGGGTTGGAGATGACGAAATCAAGAAACTCGAAGACTTCATGAAAGATTGATTTTTCTCAACGCGGTCCATAAAGAGTCAGTAATGGGTCGTGAGAGGTCAAAGCCATCAGAATCTGTAATAATTAGTCTACGATTTCTATCCTTTACGATTGTTCCAATCACACATGCTCCAACCCCCCTTGACTGGATTGTGTTCACAACCTCGTTAGCGTTTTCTTTCCCACAACAGATAATCATGCAACCACTACTGATTAATTCCAAGGGATTGATTTCTAAGACCTTGCATATTAATTTAGTAGAATCCTCTATAGGAATTGCATCACTGTAGATTTCGAAACCTACCTTACTTGCATCACAGATCTCATGCAAGCCTCCTGAAAGTCCACCCTCAGTTGGATCGTGCATGGCAGTCACAAAACCAGTTTCAAAGGCAGCAATTCCTTCAGCAACGACACTGATCTTCTCTCTCAGACCTTTTGCTTTCTCAATTACATCTCGTCCCACTTGAGGGGTGAGAGTTCGTTCACCTTCTGTCGCAAGAATAGCAGTACCCTCAAGTGCAATTGATTTTGTCACTATGATTGAATCTCCAGGGCGAGCTCCACTAGAGGTCACATATTCTCCATTGTCAGCAGTTCCAATCATGAATCCAACGATGATTGGTCTGTCAATCCCCTCAGTAATTTCTGAGTGACCACCAGTAACAGCGATTCCAAGCATTGAGGCAGCATCATCAATTTGTTTCACAATAAGCCCGAGCTGATCTGCAGTAGTGTTTTTTGGCAATATTATTGAAACTAGAAACCATCTTGGTT
>JAEORX010000040.1 GCA_016840685.1 Candidatus Thorarchaeota archaeon | reverse complement strand
CTGCCTTTGCTAGTACACTCATAATAATTTTGATTCTCGCCTTTCTTTGGATTGAGGCGACGCCTATCTTTACAGACCCAGCAGGAGGACCTGGAATCATCATCAGTCCAACTTGGGACCCGAATAGAGACCTCTACGGAATTTCTGTCTTCATTATTGGCTCATTATTTTGTACCATGATTGCAATTGGCTTGGCTGTTCCACTAGGAATTGGTGGTGCAATATTTTTGTCGGAGTTCTGTCCGATGAGACTTCGGCAACCTATTAAAATGATCACAGAAATGATGGCTGCAATTCCATCAATTGTCTACGGTCTCTGGGCTTATGTTGTGATGGTTCCCTTCATCAAGAATGTACTAGCTCCTGGTCTCCAAAGCAATCCTCTGACTGCGTGGATGCCTTGGTTTCAAGGAGATACAAATGGATTGAGTCTACTGGCAGGAGGCGTCATCCTAGCGATAATGTTGTTACCAACAATAGTTACAATAGCAAACGACGCCTTGCAAACGGTGCCAAGAAATCTACGTGAGGCATCTCTTGCACTTGGAGCCACTCAAAGTGAAACTGCAAGGAAAATTGTTATTTCAGCGGCATTGCCAGGAGTGGGTGCTGCAGTTGTACTTGCCTTAGGTCGGGCTGTAGGAGAAACTATGGCTGTATTATTGGTCACCGGTAACTCATTGCAAATCCCCTATACTCTCTTCGACCCAACGTATGTTATGACTAGTATAATCACGAACCAGTTGGGATATGCGTTCGTATTTCCGTTGTGGAGATCAGCTCTCTTTGCGATTGGTCTTGTTCTTATGATTATGTCAATATGCTTCACTCTGACAGCTAAGATGTTTGTGAGATGGGGAATGAAGACAAGGGGGTATATTTGATGGCTAGTAGAAAAGATGCACTTCTCACATATCTTTCTGCAGTCACTCAGTCTCGCCGTCATTTCACTGACTTTCTCTTCAAGGTGATTCTTGCAATAGTTATCATGATAGTTGTATCCCCATTCTTTCTCGTCCTCATTCAAGTAGCAAGTATTGGATTTGGGCAGATATTTGGAATTGGACCTGGTATCGGGCTTGAATTCTTCACAACCTTCCCAGGTGTAGGTCTCGAGGGTGGAATCAGAAATGCACTAGTAGGTACTGTAGAGTTAATTGCACTTGCAAGCTCTGTGGGAATTCCTTTGAGTGTTTTTGGTGCAGTCTACATTACAGAATATACTCAACCTGGTTGGACTCGGGCTATCGTTGAGTTTGCCTCTGATGTCCTCGCGGGCATCCCTTCAATTGTCTTCGGCGCTTTTGGTTTTGCATTTCTTGTAGACTTTCTTCACCTTGGAATGGGATTGGTCGCTGGAAGTCTGACTCTAGCGTTCATGATGATTCCCACCGTCCTACGTACAACTCAAGAGGCTCTCAGAGCAGTTCCGATGTCACTTAGGGAGGCATCTCTTGCGCTCGGTGCAACAAAGTGGTCAACAACATGGAACGTGACATTGAGAGCCGCATTCCCTGGTCTGATTACTGGAGTGCTTCTAGCAATTGGCCGAGTCATGGGAGAAACTGCGCCATTGATCTTCACAGCTGGAAACAGCCTAAGTGTTCCCACAGAACTCACAGGTTCTGGGTCTTGGGTTGCATCCATGCCATACACCATCTGGGCATACATCAGTGACCCACGAGAGTACTTGCAAGTAAAGGCACATGGTACAGCTTTAGCATTGATGATTATGGTTCTCACAGTTGATGTTGTAGCAAATATCATTTCACGAAAAGTCACGAGGAGGCTCGTCTGATGGCAGGATTTGAATATCATATCGAGGTAAGAAACCTCTCAACCTGGTTTGGAAAGAAGGCAATTCTCAAGAACATATCATGTTACTTTGAAGATAATACCATAACTGCAATTATGGGACCCTCCGGTTGTGGTAAAAGTACTCTTCTTCGAACATTGAATCGTCTGAATGATTTGGTTCCGTCATTTCGACTTGAGGGTCAGGTTCTCTTCGGAGGAGAGAATATCTATGAAACTGGTTCAAGTGTATACGATCTTCGTAAACGCATCGGAATGGTGTTTCAAAAGCCCAATCCATTTCCAATGAGCATCCAAGACAATATCACATATGGTCCAAAACTCCATGGAGTAAAGGATGAGGATGAATTAAGCAAGATTGTAGAGCAGTCTCTACGAAAAGCTGCATTATGGGATGAAGTGAAAGATGAACTGGATAAACCAGCTCCGAACCTTTCAGGCGGGCAACAGCAACGACTCTGCATTGCAAGAGCTCTATCCGTTAATCCCCCAGTTCTCTTGGCGGATGAGCCTGTGTCTGCCCTTGATCCAATCAGTGCAGCTAAGATTGAGGATCTCCTCGTGGATTTGAAAAAGGAATACACAGTCATTCTTGTGACCCACAATGTTCAACAGGCTTTTCGTGTATCAGACCAAGCTGCATTCCTCTACTTGGGAGAACTTATAGAATTCGACAAGACTAGTAGGATTGTTGAAGCGCCTAAAGATGAACGCACAGAGGCTTTTATCACAGGGCGAATAGGGTAGGTGTTCAAAATGGCATCACAACTTGAACGATATATCGGCGATATCAATAAGAAAATTCGAGAACTTCACAAGATGAGTACAGGTGCCTTCATGGATTCAATGAAAGCATTTGAGGATTTAGATCAGGCTAAGGCTGCTGAAGTTCGCGACGAATCTGAGAAAATAGAAGCCTTATCCATAAAGATTGAGGATAGTGTCTTTGAAACAATTGCTCGACGACAACCCGTTGCAAAGGATCTCCGAGAACTTGCGACATATCTGCAGGTTTCTCACCATCTGTATAGGATTGGTCGATACGCCTACAAGATTGCCCATATTGTACGACTATGCGAGGGATTATCGCATTTCAAGGAACTCATTTCGTTACCCTATCTAGCCAGACTTGCCAAGGATACTATTGACTATGCCATGCTTGGAATTACTGACAAAGACCTCTCCAAGATTGATGAGCTGGAGAAACTGGAAGCAGAAAGTGATCGTGAAACCGGAGAGATGTTTGAAGAAATAACTGAATACCTGAGGCAAAGAACCGACATCACAACAATGGCCATGTACTATGTGATTATTGGGAGATATTGTGAGCGTGCAGCTGACCATGCATTCTCAATTGCTGAACGGGCTGTCTATATGGTGACTGGTAAAAGAAAGAAACTTGGCCTTGCATTTAAGGGACAATCGAGTGAAGCACCTCACTAATATCAATAGGAATACCTTAATCCAGGCTGGTAGTCTATTTTAGACACTCTTCACTCTAGTGAGCTGATGTTAGAATGGATCCATTACTCGAGAGTAAGATCTCAGAAATTAGAGAGAATCTGGCAACTCTACATTCTCTTGTGGCAACTGCATTTACAAAAGCAATGAAGTCCTTTGAAGACCTCGATACGGATTTAGCAAATGAAGCAGGGACTGTTTCTGACCGAGTAACGGAACTCCATCAGCTTGTCGAGGATCATGTATTTGATACTGTTTCAAAATTCCAACCCACTGGAATAGAACTACGACGTTTAATAACATACAACAACACCTCAGCCAGTCTACACAGAGTTGGACAATATGCTGACAAGATAGCTAGGATTGTAGAGCAATGTGAAGATCTAGATCATTTCAAAGAGCTTGAATCATTGCCCTATCTTGGAGAGCTTGCGCTTTCAGCAATAGATGTTAGTATGAGATCAGTCCTTGATGATGATCTCTCAGAGATAGAAGAACTGGAAAAGCTTGAAGCACAGAGTGACAGAGAAGCTGTCGACATGTTTGAGGAAATCGCAGAATACCTGAGTCGACGGAGGGATATCTGTGAACTTGCTATGTACTACATCATCGTGGGAAGATACTGTGAACGCGCTGCTGACCAAGCTATCAGAATTGCTGAGTCTGCTATTTATGGACTGACAGGTGAACGCAGGAAACTTGGATTGAGGTATGAAGAAGAATCTGAGAGTATGCTAGACTAACAACATCTCCTTAGATAGATGCAGATACCGATTTAATCCGAACTCAGTATTGATGGCAGAAGACATTGTTTTCCTTCATATGCTGCTGTCTTTTTTCTGCTCCCGTATCTCCTTCACGAGTTCCTCAAATGCTGCGTTTACATTGAGGTTCTCTGTGGCGCTGGTCTGAATCCATCTCAGGTCTCGAGCTTCGAGCATACCCCGTATCTGTTCGTCAGATATCACGGACTCAAGATCGATCTTGTTCTCAATCACAATCACTGCAACCTTTCCAGCGGCCGTGTAGAGTGCATTGAGCCAGTCGTCAATATGCTGGAGTGTCTCCACCCTCGTCCTGTCAAAAACAAAAAATGCCCCAGAGGCATTGGCACAGTACTGCTCCCTCAAAGCTGAGAATGACTCCTGTCCCCCAAGATCCCAGACAACAAGTTTATGTCGTGCACCCGCATAGTCCACTGACTTGACATGCAACATAGCGCCAATTGTTCGACCAATGTCTGGAGCTAGGCTGTCATATACATAACGCTGTACCAGTGAGGTTTTCCCAACACTACTGTCACCTAGGAAGACTAACTTAAAGACGAAGTCTGGTTCGCCAGTGGCCATGATGATCCCCTCTGTGGTTAGATAAATTACGATTTCTTGTCTCGGGACTTTGACAATATATCACGAGTCATTTGTCTAAAAGCTTCTTCAACATTTGTATCTTCCTTGGCGCTAGTAGGAATGATGGGAACCCCATGTTTCTTCTTGACAGCAGCTTTTTCTTCCTCTGTAAATTCACTCTCAAGATCTACCTTGTTCTCTAGAAGGACTAGGGGAATCTTGCCTGTCACTGTGAACAACGCGTTGATCCACTCATCCACTCGCTCAAGGGTTTCTATCCTTGTGGTGTCAAAGACAAAGAATGCTCCAGATGCGTTCATGTAGTAAGCCCTTCGAAGCTGAGCGAAGTTGTCCTGCCCAGCAATGTCCCAGATGACCAGTTTTACAACGGTTTCATCGAGTTGGACCATCTTCACGTGAATGTCGGTCCCGATGGTAGCCAGGTAATCACCCTCAAAGCTGTCGTAGACATAGCGACCTACAAGGCTTGTCTTTCCAACTGCTCCTTCACCTAAGAAGACCAATTTGAAGAGGTAGTCTACATTCTCTGGCAGATTCTGTACGCTCCGCGGAATAGCGTCTTTGAACTGAGAAACGCTAGGCATCTAATAACAGTATCGCCCGTAGACAAAGTGGAGTTTAATCTTCCACCAAAAGCCAGAAAAGGAGTGTAGATACTATCGTGGCCAAAGGTCGAGAGAAATGGAGATTGGAACATTCGCACGCAACAACGAACAGGTCCGAAACGCCATCAATAATGAACCTGATTTTATTGACCTACGAATGGACCTTAACTTTAGCATCGACTTCGAAGAGGCAAAGAGAGACCTCAAGGCTGCTGATATTCCATGTACCTTGCATCTACCTAGTAATCCAGATTGGAAACCTGTAGAGCTGAGTCGTGGCATTGTGCCCTATATTGACTTGGGAAAGCAGATTGATGCAGAGCTAGTCACTTTTCATACTATGCTCTCCTCCCTCTTCTATGATGATGATGATATTGATATCTTCTTAGAGTCGTTACCTCTTGCTTGTGAGGCATCAAAGGAGGCTGGTGTGACCCTCGCCATTGAAACCCTGGGACTCTACTATACCGAGATGCAGCTGTTGTTCGATATGTTCCCGGACATGAGGTTGGCTCTTGATATTGGTCATGGTCAGATTCTTGCCTCCAGAAATCGGTCTCTTGATCACATCAGATCGTTCTACGAGAAGATAGCCCTGGTTAATGTTCATGACAATCATGGATCAAAGATGGTTGAAGATGTTCTAAAGATGAAGAAGGAGAGGGAGGTCTCTCAGGGAGAGATACGTGAGCTTGCTGTAAGGTACGACACGCATCTGCCCATTGGTGAAGGAGAGATTGACTTTGATTCAATCTTCAGGGAGCTAAAACAGCGTGGCTACGATGGAAGATTCTTGATGATGTGTGAGTGTCCCTCTGACTTTCCACAAGAGAGAGAGAAATTTACTGAACTCTGGTTGGCTGCCTAGCTATCCTCTAGCTAGAGATTCAACCAGCTTAAGGACCTCTTTGAGACCTTTCTTGTCATCTGCCTTCTCATATAATGAGCGCGCCTTTCGCACTGCCTTCATAGCTTCCTCTGGTTTTCCTTGAACCACAAAGAACCTTGCCTGTTTCAGACGAGCTGCTCCCATTTTGCTATAGACATCAATTGGATAATCAAACATATCAACAGTTATCACCTTTCCACAATCAGGACAGGTTATCACCAGGTCAAGATCTGAGTCAACTTTTTGGGGAGTTTCTGTTGGCGTTGCTGCTGGAATAGAGGGTTTTGCGGCTGATGAAACGGGGATGGTTTCAGGTTCAGGAATATCTGAAGAGAAATCTGAATCATCATATGCCAACTCATCTTCAGTGACCTCCTCAGCTGTGGTCGCTTCAAGTACTGGCATATCTTCCTCAGTTTCATAGCGGGAGGAGGCGAACTCAGTGGACACCCCAGGTGGCATAGCATCTTCATCCATTGGTGGAGCAGCCATTGGTTCTGGTTCCGGTTCAGGTTCTGGTGTTTGGTCTACATAGGCAGACTTTGAGCCAAGGATGGATTTTTCAATCTGTGTGCTTGATGGTGCAGCTTGGGGCATGAAATCAGCCGCCTCTGGTGGTAGCGGCTCACTACCCTCCATCATTCTGGGAGGAGGTATCTCTTCTCCACCAGCCATCATGGCAGGACCTTCAAGTAGTTCCTTTACCTCACTGGCTCTAAGCATCCTTGTTTCAATGACACCTGATCCATCGGCTTCATCAATCCCTACGGTTTCTGCCTTTGCGAATGCTTCCTTTGCCTTCTCGAACTCGGACTTTGGTCGGGTTAGTCCTCCAGCAGTCCTAACACGATCGGTGGAGACCTGACTTGGTTTCACCCACTTGTCTTCTTCACTCGTTGTTGGTGGAGGTGCCATTGTTGGTGGTTCTGGTGCGTCAGCAAAGGATGGAGCGGTTGGTTCAGGTAGGGGTGCCTTTTCTTTTGGTGCTTCTTTCTTTATGAGTGAAGCCCCACATCGGATACAGAACTTCCGTGTCGGTTGGTTAGCTTTGCCGCATTTCTCACAAGTTTGCACCTTGCACACCTCTATTAGTTAGGGATACGCATACTAACTGATTAAAGTTTGTTGAATACACCCTCATATACATCAAAATTCATTCATAGGGTTGAGAAAACGGTACATTCATTTGATTCTCTGTTCTTTGTTGATATTTGTATGAGGTTTGAGTGGAGGGTAAACTCGTTTGTCTGTTTCTAATAAGAAACTGAATCTCGCAATTCAAGTCTTTGTTCTAACGGTTTTCCTGATCAGTCAAATGGCTGCATCAAACATTGCCACAACGAATCAGAACCGCATCTACACCGCAATGAGTTCAACAAGCAATACCATAGTCTGGGAAACAGACGATCTTCGACCGTAAAACAGCTAGTTTACTCATGAAGGAAGCAATTGAGAACATCATATCTAATCCCACCTCTATGAATCCCTCAGCAGCACTCAGCATCAATGTTATGGCTCTTGAATGGGTGAACTATGTCTACTTGCTCAGGAATAACCTACTGCCAATTTTCTTCCTTGGCAAAACACCTAACTATGCTGACCCTATTGACTATGTAATTCCGATATTAAAAACCACTACATAACCGATAGGACGACAATCACCACAGATACTTCAACTGATACTAATCCTACAAACAGCGCAACTATACCTTATGGTGAAGAACTTCAACCCTTGATTCTAGTGATTTCTATCGGATCATGTATGGTCATTCTAGTTGTGATTGTTTTGGTCTTCAGATCAAGAAAGTAGTTCTGTATGCTGTCTGCAAAGAGTTAGAACTCTAACCTTCATGAAATCCTTTCCTGAATGGATTTTGCCACCTCTGACACAGTCCTATAGCAATCCCTCATCGAAGATCCTACATGAATAACTGTGCAAATTGGATCTCGGATATTCACCATTACGCCTTGAGGAGTTCTATCAACGGTACTGTGATATTGAGTCAAATCTGGCACAATACCATCACGTCTGGAGTATACAATCATCTTGACACAAGGACTAATCTTTGGAAGGTTTTCAGGTAACAATCCTTGAGAAGCTAGAACATGAAGATTTGTTATAGAGATGTTTCCTGCGGTTTCTATCAACTCAAGTGTGCCCTGGATTCTAGGATTTATTTCCATTAGCCATATCTGATTTGACTTGTCAACAACAAAATCCATACCTATTGATCCAACTAGACCCAGCTCAGTACTAATAGCTTCAGAAACCTCGGCAATTCTAGAATCCAATTCCTTTGTAAGACCTGTGGGATAATAATTACCGCAGTATGCAAAATCGCAATTCCTACCTGCTGTTGGCATACCGATGAGCTGTCCTTGCACTGAAAGCGTGAGAGCTAGGTTTCCCGTAGCAAGTACGCTGCAGCTAATATCAGTCCCACTTACATACTCCTGCACGACCCGTGGTTCATAGTCCCCCTCCTTGGGGTCTCCGAATGCTCTGATGACATAAGCTGAATCCCTTACAAACCGAATTCCACTCCCCCCTCCCGAATAGGTTGGTCGTATGATATATGGAAGGTCAAATTCCTTGGAACACCTGATAGCTGCATCAGGTGTTTCAGCAATTACTCGCCTCGGTGTTTTAATATTAAGAGATTGCCCAATCTTTTCTAGGTTCGTAAAATCTCTGGCTTTTTTCATCTGATTTGGCGAGCAGCCAATAAGCAATCCCTCCTTATGCAAAGGCTCAAGCGTATCTACATGGTCATCAAAACCACTTCCAATTATAATATAGTCTAGATCCCGTTCCCTTCTGAGATATTGGAGATTACTTACAAGTCCCTCAGGGAGCGACGTTTCTAGGGGTTGCCGTTGACGAGAACCAGGAGTGGGGATTAACATAGCAATCCAATCATCACAACAACTTGAGAGATCCTCATCTCCCCAGTAATCCGAAACAATGACATTTGCTCCAGCTTTCTTTGCTGAACAAGCTATTGGCCTTGCATTAAACCCAACTACTCCAACAAGTTTGCCCTTAAGGGGAGCTGACTCTGAATCCATAATGAAGCGGATGTAGGAGCCCTGATAAGGTCTTTCTGTTCACAAAATGCATGTGGAAAGGTGCTGCAAATGAAGAAAGTGAATGAATCAACTATGAAGCCTGGTCTGATTCTGGGATTAAAGGGAGCGGCAGATGTCTTTGATGTCGTTCAGGGAGAACTGACAGCTGGTGTTCGAATTGTGCGGCCAGAAAGTGATGTTCCAGAAAGACCTCACTCTCATTCGCAAAAACAGGTCATCTATGTCATATCTGGCTCAGGTAAGATTACGAATGGTGAAGAAACCCTTGACATGTTTCCTGGTGATTTTATCCTTCTAGAACCAAACGAAGAGCACTATGTAATTACAGAGAAAGAACCTCTCAAGGTCTTTGAAGTGAAATATCCGTAGATGTTCATAGGAGAGAGCTCTACTGAGTGAAGATATCTACAGCATTTATCCAATTGCTTGGATAGCGAAGAGTGAGATTCTGGTCGAATACCTCACCTCTGTAGAATCAGATGTGCTCTTTGTCGCTGATTTTGCTTCAGGGGAGCACGATCGAGTTCCATCTTTCTTTGTGAATCTACTACCTAAGATACTTCCCAGAGAACCCAGAAGAACTGTCGTCTTTTGCACTGACTTACATGCTCTGCGGTTAGACAGTCTGATGGGAAAACTCGAAGAATCGGGTCTTCTGGAGCATGTCCGGGTTGTTCATGCCAAGCTGGAAACAATGGATGAAATGGCTATCATGAGACCTGAGATAGTGACATATCTTGAGAAGAGACCAGAAATAATTACATCACTTGATCATCATTTAATGGAGAAGAAGTTCATCCCGCCAGCATCATTTGACATTGGCGTTTTGAATAATGATGTCATTGGCTATCTGTATGAATACTACAAAGAGCATAGCAATGCAACAATGAGTCTTCAGAGAGTTCATAGAACATTGAAGAAAGGCGCTCTTCTGGTAGTCACAATGCCATGTTCGTTGTATGTTGTTGATAATGTGAAAATACTGGAATCTCTCGGTTTTAGTTTTCTTGAAGGCATAGATGTCAATCTCAAAGATGGCTCAATTACGACTTTAGATAGGAATACAGAACCCCAGTCAATGAGTCGTCTTGGACATTACACCTTCCTGATATTCATCAGAAATTAATACATCAAGGATAGAATCATAGGTGAGAACTAGTACAAGCTGACGTACTTTCTCGCAAACCTTATACAGAGCAAAGCGTTGTACACAACCACCTCGGTTGCAGGGGAAAACACGATGTCTGGAAAGAAACTCACCGATAAAGAAAAAGATGCGCTTGATGAAGCACTCAAAGGGGCAGTTCTTTCTGATTCGGAGCTAGAGAAATTGGCAGAAGGCGTGGATGAATCTGGCGAAACAATCATGCCAGTAGAAGATGGTGAAGACCTGATATCCGCGGCAGCACTTGCACTAGACTTTGTCGAACATCTAGAGACATCAGCTCCTCGAGAGCCAACTGGTGATGAAGACGCTGTAGCAGGATTTGACGCCCTTCTGAGAAAACTTGAGACCCTGAGGTCAGACATTTCCTCACTGCAACGAGGTGTGGTGGGAGTCTTTGCAGCACAGCTCTTGACCTTCAGAGGGAATGTTGTTGACCTGAAGACTAGGATCTCGGAGGAGATGGTTGATCGCCTTCGCATGAAGTTCTACAAACAATTCATAGAATCGATGTTTGTTGATATTGTTGATTCAGAATTTTCGGCACTGGAGAAGGAACTAGTAGACAAGATTGTCGAACAGACTCAGGAACGATTCAAAGAATTCGCATTGCGAGTAAGAGAGTCAGAGGTGGACTTGCGCAGAACAATCGTCGAGCAACAGGATATTGTCAGATCCTTCATGACTAGTCTTGAAGAGGAAACTGTTGCTCAGAGGACAGAACTGGCTGAGAAACAAGCGGAAATCACAAAGCTTGAGATACAGGTTCGAAATCTCCAATCTCAGTTGGATGAAGGACGTGTCGTAGGAGCGGCTAGGGAGGAATACGAGCGGAGAATCGCTGACTTCGAAGAGGAAGTCAAAGACCTAAAGGATGACATTCTTCTCAAAGATGCCCTCGTAGAGAAGCGGACTCAAAATATCGAGGCTGCTAGAAAGGAGCTAGAAGAGATCCAATTCAAGCTGAACGAGGCATTGAGCCAAATTGAGGTCTATAAAGAAGAAGCGGCACTTGCTAGACCAGAGAGTGAGAAGTCAGAGGCTGAAATAGCAGCTCTGAATTCGAAGATTGCGCTTCTTGAAACAACTCTTGAAGAGAAGCGGAAAGAAGGAGATACTGCTGCTGCAGACATAAAGAAGTTAGAAACGCAAATCGAGGATCTACAGAGCGAGAAAGTTGCAGCTGAGAAGGAGGCTGCAGATAGACTAGCAGAGCTTGATGGAATACAGAGTCGGATTACAGAGATCAAGGAGATGGATGAAAAGATACATTCCTTAGAACGTGAAGCCAAAGAAACTAAAGAGCAGGTCAAGATAGTCGAGATGCAGAAAGAAGCCTTCGAGAAGGCAACACGCCTTATGGAGAAGGAAAGAGATATCGCTCTGCAGCAGAAAGAGCTTGCAGATGAAAGAACCCAGCGATACATCAAGGTTCTTGGAATGGAAGGCAACACCAAGGTCTTGCTCCTAGTGGATGAGGTAGGTTCAATCAGTTTCACAGAACTAGGAAAATCACTAGGAGTTCCAAAGGGTACAGCTACAAAATGGGCAAGAGACCTCCACAAGCTTGGAGTGCTTGATATCGAAGGTGAAACTGTAAAATCGACCCTGAAAAAGATGGACCTAAAGGAAGGCGAAGTGAAGTTATAGTAGAATGATATGGTTGGGTTCTAAAATTCGATGGACCTATCCCCTTCACTGAATGATTTAATTATCTGAGACCAATAGTCCGAGAGTTTGGACATAGCTTTTGAGAAATCCTCAACAATACGGAATTCTCCCATTCTCTTTTCGACAAGTCCCACATCACGTAGCTTGCGCATGACTTTCACGTAGAGACCTCTACTGGAGAGGACAAAGGACTCCCAATCTGAATCCTTGACAACACCATCATTCTTCATAATTGTGTTTAGAATCTTGGATGCCTGTTCTACCTGCATCTCTGTGAAGAAGATATATCGGAGGAGATGCCGAGGACTGATGAGTGATGGCCTGCGAACTAGGTCTATCTTTGCCATGGTGCGACCCAATTGTAAGACTCGATTGCTTGAATATGATATTAGGTATTACATTCACTTTCTCAGGGATTTCGTCATTAGCATGGGTAGCGCTATGATAATGAAAACACCAATGGATATGAGTGTCTGCATTGTCAAGGAAACTATAGTCTGAAAGGATGGTCCTAAGAGATAGAACCCAACTCCTGTCAATATACATCCTAGGAAGGGGATGACTTGTAAAGGCGACCTTAGTCGTGACATTGCAGCTACAAGGATGAAGAACCCATAGCCTACAGCAGCAAAAGCAAGTGCCAGTGAGAACAACACTGCCAAGGCCTCATAGAGACCAAATAGAAGCCAGCCTGCGGGGGGATAGACGTAGGCAACTATCAGCCAAATGATGTTAAACGCGACAATCGCCTTGAGTCCCGCTGAGGCATTTTGAATGTCCACATCAGAAGGAGCATTTGAGAACATTATTGTCATAGCCAAGAATGCAATTATCCAGAAGACTGGATTGATCACAGTGAGTTGTGCAAAGGTGTAAAGGAAAGAATACACAAATCCTCCTATCTCAAAAAGTGGAAAGGTCCAGTCAGCTAAGAGTGCAGGGGAGGATTTTAGGTTGATAAGACTGCTAAGTAGGTCTAGTGCATTTGTTCCAAGTTCAGGTCTGTCAGGAACGAGAAAAGTTGCTCCAAAAGCAAACAAAACCAATAGAACGAGTGACACTGCAACAGGTGCTAAATTAATCACAGCATTCTTGAAGCGGCTCTTTGGTTTCATATATTTGACATAACCTAGCACCACTTGATCGCCTTTCCTTTCAACATTAATCGGTTTGAACTCGACAATCTCAGTCCGTGTGAATACGCAACCAAGTGCATGGGACGACTCATGCAGGGCTACTCCTGGGCCAACAAGCATGTACCACGACCTTGAACCTGGGTCTTGGGTTGTTCGAAGCATAGATTGTGACAGCTTCTCAAGAAACCATCCGAGTCCCCACACAACGAAGAACAGAATGAAGCCAAGTAATACTATTGTGAAATATGCGTTGATTTCTTATTCCTCCCACTCTATCTTGTGTTAGAATCTATGTGTCCTTCTTTTCACCCTTTTGACTCTTTTAAATTCAAGTCTTATTGTTTAGAGCTCTCAGCATGTTTTTTCTGTTCTTTACTCAACTCACGGAAACGCTTCTCTTTAGCTACTTCGGCATTCCGAATTCTTTTTCGAAGATTATCGACCTTCTTCTTCAAGGTGGAGCGAGTCTTGTCCTTTTGCTTCTTGGCATCTCTATACTTGTTATCTGCATCCTTCCACACTCGTTCAGCTTCCCTGAGTTGACCTCGAATCGTTTCATACGTGTCTCTCTGTGATCTGGCTGCCATCCGATAGTTTTCTATCTCGGCATCCAAACGACTGTCCAATCCTTCTAGTTCCATCTCTGCATTCTTTAGATCCGTCTTGAAATTTCTGATATCTGAGTCAATCTTCTGAACCCTATCATCATGTGAGTATTCAGTATCTACCATTGCAATCAAATTATCTTTGACAAAATGCTATTTCACCTTTGTCCATAATTATCAGAAATACTCTGCAGCGAACTGCTGCATGATGGTTCGTTCAGCTCGTCTTAGTCGTTCTTGCATAGCAACACGTTTGACTCGCAGCTTCTGAGCTAGATTCTTTATCTCACTTCGCCTAGGTATGTCGTAATATCCATTTGATACTGCTACTTTCAGGGCGTCCAATTGCTTATGTGTTAATCCAGGACCAAGAGGTCCCCGTGGAGAACGACGGATATTTAGCACTCTTACCTTCGAGAATCTGGACCGAAGATTATCGAATGCCAAGCGAAAAGCATCCTGATCTGGAGCCAACACATGGTGAATTTGAGTTCCTCCTTGGATGACGATGGGAAACCTAGACATACAGCCACTCTCAAGGATGGTTTCATGTATTGATTTTGACTTCAGCTTATGAGTGACTTCTGTCCAATACTGCTCTGGTGTTGCATGCGTCACTCTAACATCAACAATGCTCCCCGACTGCTTCAGAGCCTTGACATACTTGGAGAGAGGTTTCTCTTCACTAGTCAAGCTTTGAATGATACCAAACCCAAGAGGTCCGTTGATGGAAATCAGGTCCACACGTACTGGAATCTTTCTTGTGAGATCACATGAATAGTATCCTTCTGCAGTGATCTCAAGCTTAGCTTCTATCATTCTTATAAACACCCGTCTTACGACGGCATAATATCTATTCCTACTTGAATCTACCGACTTACTAGGGAGAATGGATCTCTTGATTGACATTGAAGATATGAGTTCTCAAGACTCCAAACGAACGCGAGTGTTCGCAGTTATTCAAGCACTAATAGTTACTGTGCTTTGGTCTTCTTCATTTGTCATCATCAAGTTTGGCCTTGAAGATATACCACCACTAACATTTGCAGGTTTGAGATACTCAATTGCCTCATTGGTTCTTCTGACACTAATTTTGGCGCAACCAAAAATGCGCTCATCTCTCAGGACTAGGTCAAGAAGATGGTGGGGAATGTTGTTTCTCTACGGGTGTATCTACATAACTGCAACACAGGGAACACAGTTTTTGGGATTATTCTATCTTCCAGCAATCACATTCTCCCTTCTTCTCAATCTTACACCAATCATTGTTCTATTATCAGCGATACCGATGTTGGGAGAGAAACCATCGTTGCTTGAAACAATCTTCATCCTATTGGGTGTTTTCGGTGTGTTCCTCTATTTCTATCCACTGGACTTCATTGGTGTTTCAATCTTTGGACTCATTATTGGTATCGTGAGTCTTCTAGCTAACTCTGCATCTGCTGTAATTGGTAGAGCAATAAATCGGGCAAGAAACACTCCATCCCTTGTCGTCACAGGCGTGATGATGTCAATTGGTTCACTTTTCCTCTTGTTCATGGGGTTGGCGGTGGAGCCTATTGCGCCATTATCATCATTATCTTGGTTCTATATTGTCTGGCTTGCTGTGATGAATACTGCTCTTGCTTTCACACTTTGGAATCGAGCCATGCAGGTACTTCGAGCAGTGGACATGGCACTCATCAATAGCACAATGATGCCACAGATAGTCATCCTCTCATTCGTATTCTTGGAGGAGTACCCTGAACTTCTTGATTGGTTGGGACTGATCCTTCTTGCATTAAGTGTTACCACGGTTCAGTACTTCCAAACAAAACGATTGAACAACACACCTGACTCCTGATGAAATAGGCAGGGAAAGGCTAATGTGGAAAAATGTCGTACATATCAGCTCCTCTGGAGGTATGTTCTTGATGAGCTATGAGGAACTCCGTAAGACCGAGCTGTTCTCGTTCTTTAACTTCACTGAAAGTGGAAGAAGACCAATGGCAGATGGTATGCAGGAGATACATCTCAAGCCAGGTGGCTTTCAGGAGTTTATTGATCTCACAATGAAAGTGGACAGGAGTCAGAATGTACATGAGGGAATCTTATACCTAGACAGAGATTGGATTGGTAGTCCAATGACTGTGAGTCCTTTTGGGAAAGATTTAGCTAAGAGCTTTATTGATGCTATTACTCCTCCAATCGATAAGAAGAAAGCAAGCAGTGTTGTTTCCACCATATGGAACATTCAGGGTTCAAGTGACATAATGATTCCAATTCAACCACAGGATTCAAAGGACCTAGTGCCTGAAATACCAATTGACGAGCTTGTTCAGGTCTACCTAGGAACTAAAGACAAGTTTGAGATGAGGTTGGAAAAATCGTTTATCAGAGTGGAGAATGTCATCGACGTTGGAAGGAAACGATTGAAGATCTCAGTCGAAGCCATATAATAATCACTTTGCTTCCCAAGCAAGCATAATTGCCTTTGCAATATCGGCCGCAGTTGCTCCAATCAGTGTGGCATCAACATCGGCTAGTTTTTGGGCAATTGATCTCTTGATAGAGTCTATATCACCTGCATGACCAATGAGTGATTCTTCAATTTCAAAGATTGTTTCCTCTGGATGAAGGAAGAAATCTCCCAGTATCTTGACCTTTGCAATTCTCCCAGAAGCCACCTCAAGCTTGACCTTCACCAATTTCCCATCTGGGACCTTGTAGTTGGCCTCTCGCATCTGAATCACCTCGAGAAGTTCCACTCAGGAGTGGAATATTTTTCCTGTGCAAGTGTGCTGGCTGTGCTTCTCTCGTTTTTACTAAGACTACCAGGAATCAAGTCAATCCCTAATGCTTCAGAGAAACCCTGTTTGAGAGCGTCTTGTAATTCATTGATTGTGACATGTCGACCAAGAATTTCTCGTATTGACGTAACTCGTTGCCTCACATCAGCAATCATCTTGTCAGAGATCTTCTCCTGTGGGACCTTCAGAATGGAGAACATCAGATTGACATCCAAATCTAACAACGTTGTCCCGTGTTGTAGTACACACCCATGGCGTCGGGTCATCGCATTCCCCGAGATCTTTCTCCCACCAACATTGACATCATTTATTGGTTTGAACTCTCCTTGTATCCCTAAGTGCCCTAGTGCCTTAACAATCCCTCCACAAAGAAGTCTATATGACTCAAGAATGTCAGCAGGGGCAAGTCTGTGTCCCTTTGGCATGATGATGCTGTAGGTCACCTCACCTTCAAAGTCATGATAGACTGCTCCCCCGCCAGTGATACGACGGATGAAATCAATTCCACGACCTTTGCAAAACTCCACATCCACCTCATCTGTCATGCCCTGAAATGTACCAATTGATACTGCAGAAGGATTCCATCGATAGAGTCTGAGTGTAGGTGGGACATCGTCTCTGTGCATCGCTAGCATGACTGCCTCATCAATGGCCATATTTTCAAAGGCTGTGTTAATTTCCAAGTCGATGAATCGGAACTCCTCCATTTAGACCACCAAACTTGTTTCTTCTATTGCTCTCGCAACCTCCTCCTCTGTCAGAGGCCGGGGGTAGTTATACATTGGACCACGAGGTCTCTCAGTATAGTATGGTCGATTGCAACCCTTGCATCCAGTCACTTGAAATGCAGTACCAGAGGCCAGAGCCTTAAGAATTATTTCTCTATCGATACCAAAGGAGATTCGGCCCTCTGCTCCTTGATGCACTTGGTCTCTTTGTAAAAGCCCCTTTGAAACCAATTCCCTCACCACTTGGATTCTCCTATATGAGGAGAGGTCTGGAGGAGGCTTATCTTCCAAGGAGGTTCCCTTGATGCTGGTGAATGCGAATAACCCGACACTGATTCCCATCTCGTACATATCGAATATGAAATCTGCAGCTTCCTTCTCAGACTCTCCCAACCCAATGATGAGGTGAGTAGTAACATTCCCTATACCAAAGATATTCAATGCTTGACTGAGTCCTTGACGATGGTCCTCCCAGCGATAACTAGTATCACGGTGTATGCCCTTTATCTCTTCGAAGATGCTAGGTGTACTTGCATCAAGAGCAATACCAATCGTAGAAACACCAGCCTCCTTCAATGTCTGCATATCTTCGACTGAGATTGGGTGAATAGCCACTGAGATAGGAAGCCGCGAGATCTCTCTTACTTTTCTGACAATCTCAAGAACATCTTGTACCAGCTCAGGATAGCAGACGGTCTGGATACAGATTCTTCTGAAATGATCTGATTCGGGCCAGTTTTCAACTACCCTCTTAAGATCATACTCTGGCCAAGATATTCGAGAGAGTCTATCAGATGCAGGTGTACTATCACGAGCCTGCGGACAGAAGGCACAGTTAGCATCACATCCTTCCTCTCGATAGGTCATAAGAAAAGCAGTTGTGAAATTCGGATCTTTTTCACCTGATTCTAATCCCATCTGAATTGCTGTTCCTAGTGACAGGCGAACGATTTCTACCAAGATGACCAAATCCAAAGTTCTCTATTCTGCTATAACCGTGTTGTTGCTCTGTTGTATCTGAAGCTGACAGATGTCCCCTTCGTTAATGACTCCTCTGAGTTCTCCATAGTTCTTTGGAATCAAAATCAACTGTGGTATCTTCTTTTTAGTGAAGTTTTTCGGATAGATGAAACACGATAATCCCCGTATCTCTCTACCATCCAAGTATGAGCTGATATGTGGACCTCGTTCAAAGACACTCACACTTTTCCTTGTTTCCCGGACAGTGCCAGTCACAACATTCCCAAACCCAATCTGCTCTCCAACTTGAAGTTGTTCTGTACCCACCACTCCTCCTAATCGGTAATGTGAGAGACCTCCCTCAAGGATACCCACTTTGCTTCTTTGCATATCAACAGCGGCTACACCGGTGAGATCCCTGATTGCGGCATGGTCCAACCCTTTGGGATAGCCAATGATATTGTCTACGGTCACTGATTGGACAAGAAACTCAACCTCTTCTCTTGGTGATCCAGTCTTTCTGGATGTATACTGATATTCAAGGTCGAGTGGACACGATCTACTTGAGCGCTCGAATGAATCCAATGCCATAACTTCTACATGATAGTGTGCTCCTGTCCAGTAGTTGAAATACCTAGAACGAATTGCCTTTCCAATTTGGTCTCCAACATCAACCCGGTTTCCGACAGACACAGTTGGCTCACTATGCATCACCCTCACAATGTTGTTGTCAGATTCCGAGGATTGGATACCAATCGCAAAATCGAAGTCATGCGTGGGAAATTCCTTGGGTCGACCCATCCGCATTCTCCTGATTTTGACGACCTTTCCTGAAGTGGGTGCTACGACAGCAGCTCCCCATTCTTGATGTGATGGGTAAATGTCTATGGCAGACCCGAGGTCATGGCCAATATACGGGCTGTTGAAGTAGGAGAAGTAGGCATCTTCTGGTGCGTGTAGCGTAATTCCCGCTGCAGTTCCAACAACTCGCATCAGATAGACCTCTCAGTGACAAAGGAGCATGGTCCAACAGGGGAGCATGTCACAATCTCACTTATGCTTCTTTGGCTGCCGCATAGATTGGTACAAGTTTCTGTTTCCAAGCTTCAAGTCCCTCGGGACTGGAGGGGTATTCGCTGTAGACTCTACGAATGTCATTCATTAGTCCTGCGACCTTGGAAACACGAAGTAGGAGTGGTATCTTCCCAAAACCAGCTACAAGTCGCTTGAACTTCTCACCAGCACCAAATTTGACCTCGCCAGTCATCGATGTGTCAAGAAGGTCACTTGCCTTGATGATCTGTTTCCTAAAGGCAAAGTCGATATCCTCATTTGTCACGTTCAACAAGAACCATCTGAAGACATCAAGCGCGGCTTGCTTTGAACCATAACTCTTGTGGTATCTTGGATTGTAGTCCCACAAGGCGTGGATTGATGTGTCGTTCCTCTCTAGAGCCTCTGAGGCTACAATTCCAGCGTGTGCCCCACCTAAAAGCGAGGAACCAATGCCTCCACCATGTATAGGGTTCACCTGACACGCAGCATCACCAACGAGCATGAAGTTGTCATCAACCATTGTGTCAATGGGACGGCGAATGGGAGCAACTCCTCCACTGCTGTCGAGTACCTTGAGCTCTCCCCATGTGTCCATCCAAGTCTTCTTCACAAAGTCATATTGGATGTCCTTAGGATTGCGATGTCCCTCAATGGTCATGAGACCATTTCCAACATTGACACGGTGCTTGCCTTGGGGGAACACCCAAACATAACCCCCGAGGGTCTGTTCTTGATTCCAGAAGATCTCGAGAATATCCGGGGTTTCAAATTCGAAATCGGGAGTTTCGTAGATGTCACGCCAGGCTACCATTCTATCCTCGCTTGCTACTTGGCGTTCCACCAGTGAGTCTTCAGGAAGCTGCATTCGAAGCATGCCTGTCGCACCTGTGGCGTCGACCACTATACGACTTCGTACTGCTTTTTCTGAACCTCCTTCTTCTGCCAGCGTAACTCCAGCCACTTTTCCACCTTCGAAAACAAGCTTCTTCACGCGAGTTGAAGCCATCACCTCTGCTCCTGCGCTCTCAGCAAGACCAACAAAAAATTGTCCCATCTTCAACCTGTTGAAGGACATTCCAGTCGTTGTGGGTCCCTGCATTCTCAACCTATGTTCCCGGTCAGGAGCTATGAGATCAATCCCGTTCACATCATACTCAACAATGCCTTTGGGGAGTTCAGGAATCCCGACAAGTTCTCTCAGCTCAGTGATGTGGTGCGAGCCTAGAGCATCTCCACATGTCTTGTTCCCAATGTTGTCCCGTTCTTTCCTGTCTATGAGGAGTACTGAGTGCCCTTTCTTGGCCAGTGTGTATGCAGTGGTCGCTCCTCCAGTCCCTGCACCTGCCACAATAACATCATAGTCTGTCATGAATCATACCTTCTCCGCGATTTGCCATGTCTGTTCGAGAAAACCTTCGAGTTGCATTGCGATTAAAGGATTTTCAGCCCACCCACACACACTAAGGTCTGGCATGGAGATCAAAGCCTCTTCTGAATCAATCACAATATCGATAGCTAATGTATCTTCCTTGATACGCTGTTGAAAGTTGTTGATTCTGAGATTACTCCTGGACCCTAGGATGGCTCGTATCTTCACACCATGACTTGCTGCCTCTCTCAATGAGTCAATTACACCTTCTCCAAAATCATCAAGTCTTGGAGCAACGATGAGAATTGTGTCCTCTGCTCTAGAAATCATCGATAACATCTTCGACACGACATCGCTGATTCCTCTGATGGTGTAGATTAGTGCAGGAACACCAGTGGTTGAGACTCGTGATTCTTGAAGTTTCATTAGGTCCTCAAATAGCTGCTTCAGTTTTGATGAAAGTGTTTCCTTGAGGTGTGAGAGTGGAGCAAATTGATACACCTTTGGTCGTCCTTCTTGAAGAACGACATATCCTTTTCCGACCAATGTATCGAGTACCGAATACAGATTTGCATGATGAATACCAGTCTCATCTGCCAGATCAGAAACAGTTGCAGATTCTCTCATATTAAGAGCCAAAATCACAGCGGTCTCAT
>JAEORX010000210.1 GCA_016840685.1 Candidatus Thorarchaeota archaeon | reverse complement strand
TTTGAAAAAATGATGCCATTCTTTAGTTTATCGAGAACAAACTCCGCGATATTTGATGCTAGGTCTCCCACACGTTCGATGTCAGTCAGTACTGCGAGTAATTTTATCCTCCAAATTGTGTCCTCATGATTGAGCTCTTCCTCTTTGATTTTGTCAATGAACTCCTCAGTACTTCTACACCTCTCATCAACATCATCTTCAAGATTCATGACCCTTCTTGCATCTTCTATATCTTTCATTAGAAGTGCCTTTTTACTAAGTACAATCATCTCTAAGGTCTTTTCAGCTGTTCGAAGTGTTTCTCTTTCAGACTCAAGAAGAGCTGCTTGCGGAAGATGTAGCATCTCTTCATCAAAGAAGTGCTTTCCAATAATCTCTCCTTCCTTGTCAGGAATCAATCTTTCACAAAATCTGACCAACAAGCCTACTAGAGGAATGAATATGAAGCTCACAATCACATTGAATATCGTGTGGGCATTGGCAATCTGACGGGGAAGACTAGCATCAGTCAAAACCACAAGACTAGTAAATGGAGCTAAGATTGGCAGAAATATTGCCACTCCCACTACATTGATTATGGTTTGAGCTATTGCCGTCCTTTTTGCTGGAGTTGTGGCTCCAATCCCTGCAAAGAGCTCTAAGAAGCATGTACCAATGTTAGCACCCATGATTAATGCAATACCTGGTGAAAGATCAATTGCCCCAGCTGCACTCATAGCGATTACCAGGCTTGTTGTTGCAGAACTACTCTGGGTCACTCCAGCGATTAGAGCACCAATTAGGATACCAACTATTGGTATAGCTCCATAATCATTGATTAGATCTCGGAAGAAAGGATAATCGGTGGTCAGAGGTCTGGCTCCCTCTTTCATGAAATCCATGGACAGGAATATCAAACCTAGACTGAATATGATTGTACCAATTAGTTGCATTCTCTCATTCTTTGAAAACATCTTTGCGAAGAAACCAATGGCTATGAGCGGCCAAAATGCAACACCAATATCAAAGGAAACCAGTTGGGCTGTAACGGTTGTTCCAATCTCTGAACCTAGCATGACGTTTACGGATTGTCTAAAGGTCATCATTCCTGCATTAACAAATCCAATTAGAGTCAAAACTGTAATACTTGAGCTCTGTGTCATGGTTGTTGCAGCTGCTCCTGCAACCATGCCTTTCACAGGATTATTGCTAACCTTCTCAAGAACTCTAACTACACTCTTGCCTGATATCTTACCGAGTGTCTCTCGAAGGAGGGTCACACCATACATAAACAGAGCAAGACCGCCAATGATGTTGAAAGCGATTATCAGCTCTTCCCACATTGCCAACGGGAGTATCACCCCCTACATGCTACATATGAATCTTGTGAGCAAAAAAGAAGTAAATGCTTCATTGAAAATTAATAGCCTTGACCTGGTTCTTCTTCAATTTCTTCATACAATTAGTAACCAAGTTCTAGATTGACAATGTTCAGGAAATCAGTTCTCCCTTGAGCAAAGCGAGTAATGTTCTCAATTACCTCATCCCAGCGTTCAAGATCATCCATGGGTGACGCACCTCTGTGGGGTGATAAGACTATATTATCGAGCTCGTGAAATGGGTGATGAAATGGGTACTTTCGGTCTCTCTCATCAGGTTCCGGTTGATAATCGTACCAGACATCAATTGCAGCACCTGCGATGATCCCTTCTGATAGTGTCTTATACAGGGCGCCTTCATCTATCACTGGTCCCCTTGAAACATTCACCACAAGTCCATCAGTTCCTAATAGTTTCAGCTCACTTAGACCAATGAGTCCAGTAGTCTCTGGTGTCTGAGGTACTGCTACAATGAGTGTGTCAATCTCCTGAAGAAATTCATCCAATTGCCTTGAATCATATCTCTTTGCATTGGTAGGTAGGTCATTCGCTTTTCCTGTCCAGCTATTCCGACAGATGTGGAAGTCTACATGGAATCCCGAGAGGAATCTGTGTACTTTCTGGTTTACTGCTCCATAACCAAGTAGTCCAATGTGTCGATATCGGAGGGGGGTTGATTTAACGTGACTATCGCCCCTTCTCCAGAGACCATCAACCATCCAGTTGTGATGAGGAATAACCTTGTTTGTCAAAGCAAGCAGTAAGGCCACTGCGTGTTGAGCTGTGAAGTAGGTATTTCCATGACCATTAACTAGGACAACATCACGGGTCTTCACTATCTCTCTGAATGTTTCAAGGTGATGTTGAACCCCAACACCCGGATTGATGAAAAGCTTCAGATTGACAGCGGAGTCTAGCAACTCTTGAGTCGGACGCCATCCCACCAAAACATGGGCCTTGTCTGCGTGTTGTAGATAGACCTCTTCACTCTCTTCTTCTGGGAAAATCAGTGATAGACCATCGACTGATTCAAGCCCCTTTCGAAGGTAGGACTCAAGCTCCTCCCGGGGTTTCCAGATGAACAGAACAGTGGTTTCAACCATACTCTATGCCCTTTGATGGTCACCTTAATAGCTCTTCGAACTGCACCAAGCAAAAAAGGACGGAAGTTTCTCACTCCCGTCCAACACGAGTTTGAATGACTATCTAGCGAACTCCCAATGACGACTTCTTGGAAGAGCATTTCGTTTTCTCTCAGCCTCCTCGAAATCATTTTCAGGCTCACTTGATTCGTCAAATAGCGATTTGTTGCCGAGAGACTTGGTATACTGCGAGTGCACCCAATCAAGTAGATACACTTCTGATGGCAAGACAAGGATCACCAGACCTGGAATCCAGAACAATGGTAATAGTAGTGTTGCTGCAAGAAGCACGCCCCCAAGTACCCGCAAATACTTGGATAAGAATAGTATGGCAAGAATGTGCGGATAGGCGACCTGCTTAATTCTTGCTGGCAATCTAAGACTAAGTCCCTTCTTAGGATTATGTTCTTGCATCCTCTCTCGCAGCCTCCGTTTCTGTGAAATCATGCAACTTTTGTTGCATGTGTTTCTCAGAGACATGAATTAGTATGCACATAATGTAATAAGTATTACTATTACGTGTTTTATATTACCAGATTGCCAATGATCTCAAAATTGTCGATATTAAAATCCTACGCAAAGGCGAATAGTAAAAAGTATCAATTTTCGAGAAGCTACAACTATGTCGCTCTCCTCAACGAAACTTCGATACGTAGACAAGATCCATCTCATTAGTCATGATGCTCGACTTACCATTGCATCATGGGTATTCTGGGCTTTTGGGTTCGGGATAAATGATGTTCTATTCAATCTGTATCTCCTTGAGGCTGGGTTTGGTGAGGACTTCATTGGGTTCTTCCTCTCTTTGTCCATGTTTCTTGCTGGTGGACTAGCAATCATTGCTGGAATGGTCGCAGATCGGCATTCCCGGAAATGGATTCTAGTTCTAAGCAACAGTGTCATGTTTGTTGGCATATTCATGCAATACTCTACTTTGAACCCTGTACTTCTCCTAATTTCACAACTCCTCTACGGGATTGGCTTTGGTTTCAGTGGCGTCTGTTGGCAACCTTATACCACAAGTGTCACTACTGAAGAAGAACGAGTGCACGTGTTTAGTCTACGATATGCCCTGTTTCTTGTTGCCAGCTTGTTAGGGTCTCTTGCAGGTGGCTTTTTACCAACAATCTGGACCAACCTGGGCTTTGCGACTGACCTTCTGACTGCCTATAGGGTCTCACTATGGACCGCATTGATACCTCTGGCCTTTGGCGTCATAGTAATCCTGCCAATGACTACAGATAGAATTAGCAACTATCACAGCTTCGGTCTGAGTAATGTCAGCAATAAAAGTTTCATAGGAAAGTATGCCTTTGCCTGGGCAGTTTCAGGACTTGGTGCTGGACTCTTCATCAGTTTCTTCAATATATTCTTCAATCAAGCGTTCGGTGTAGATGAGGTGACGATTGGTATCATCTTTGCAATCAATACTCTGGTGATGGCCGCTGGTAACTTTGCATCCCCAGGGATCGTTGGACGATTTGGGAAGCTTGGTACTATCATCTGGTTCCAGACCTTATCAGTCCCATTTCTGATGTTACTCTCCTGGTCCCCTGTTCTCTATGTGGGAATTGTGGGGTACGTTGGGCGTGCGCTTTTCATGAACATCGCTTGGCCCGTGA
>JAEORX010000039.1 GCA_016840685.1 Candidatus Thorarchaeota archaeon | reverse complement strand
TCCAGCAAGTAAGCATTATGGGGTTTCTCTGGGTGTCCAAACCTCAGGCAGTTCATAAGACCTACCGCCTTGCATCCTTGTGAAATCACATCCCGGATAATACCTCCAACACCAGTCGCAGCACCATTGTATGGGTCGATCTGACTTGGATGATTATGGGATTCCATTGCCACTCCCACATAATAGCCCCCACCTATATCAACGAGACCTGCTCCCTCACCAATTCCAAGTGCTACATTGTCCGCTGTAGTCTTGAAGAGATAGAACCAACGTTTGCTGCTTTTGTAGCTGCAATGCTCAGACCAAAGAACCTCAAGCATACCCAGTTCAGTCTTCGTTGGTTCCCTGCCAAGGACCTTTGTTGCGTGCTGAAGTTCCTCTCTAGTGATCATTTTGTTGCCCTCACAAAGTTTTCAAGGATTTGCAATCCATCTGTTGATCCAAGAAGGGGTCTAGATGCTCGCTCTGGATGTGGCATCATGCCCAATACATTTCCTTTCTGATTGATAATCCCTGCAATGTTGTCGATTGAACCATTGGGATTAGCGTCATCGGTGACCTGACCACGAGAGTCGCAGTATGTGAATGGGATTCGCCCTTCATCCCATAGAGGTACAAGTTGCTCCTCCGGACAAAAGTAGTTGCCTTCAGCATGTGCGATTGGTAAACGTAAAACTGCATTTTCGATATTCTCTGTGAATAGAGTAGTTTGCTCACTCACTTTGAGGTAAACCCACTTGCACACAAATCGGGCTGATTGGTTTGGCAACAATACTCCCTGAAGGATCCCAGTCTCTGCAAGGATCTGAAACCCATTGCAAATCCCCAGAACTGGTTTTCCATCTTCTGCGAGGTCTCGTATACCTTCAACAATGACATCTACTGATGCCACTGCACCAGCTCTTAGATAGTCTCCATATGAGAACCCACCGGGAATAACAACTCCATCAGCATCTTTCAATCCTGCCAGACCCTTTCTACTTTGCACTAGGTATGGCTTTGCCCCTGGGATTTGAGCAAGCGCTCGGAGTACATCGTCTTCATTGTTTGTACCAGGGAATCGGATTACAGCGATAGACACTAGTCGAGACTCACCTCATGTTTCTCAGATATTGGATTAGAGAGCAGTTTGACACTCATCATTCTGAGCTGATTGAGAATCTCTGATGTTAAAGGTCTCTTCAGTTGAATCTTGAAGATTTTTCCAACTCTCACCTCTTCCACATCGCTAAATCCCAGTCTTACTAGTGCTTTCTTGGTGACTTCTCCAGGGGGGTTCTTGATCCCACCCTTTGGATCCACGATGACTTTGACAGTTTCTGGTCTAAGCGACACATCCTCGGGTCTCGTCATTTTAAGTGAGTCAACTAGTTGCGTGTAAGCCTCTATGAGATCGCCTTTATCCTCCCTGAATACATCCTTATCCACTGAAGTTGAATCATTATCCCATACTCTCATTGTATCTCCTGAGAGTTCATCTGCGAGAACCACATGTCCATCTTTCGTGCTACCAAACTCAAGTTTGAAATCTACCAATGTGAGTTCTTGCTGTCTGAATAACTCGGTAAGATAGTAGTTTGCAGAGAGTGTGACTGACTTCATGAATTGAAGTACATCTTCTTCAAGAAGACCAAGAAGAATGATTGAGTCCTTGGCAATCAATGGGTCATGAAGACTATCATCCTTAACAAAAAATTCTACAAGTGGTCTACGCAGAGGTTCTCCTCTTTCAAGACCATAACGTCTGCAAAACGAGCCTGCTGCTATATTCCTGCAGACAACCTCGATTGGATAGATTGCTACTTTTCTGCAGAGTAGCCTTGCACCGCTGAGAGGTTTCACATAGTGAGTATCAATCCCTTTCCCCTCGAGGTACCCAAAAAGGTATTCGCTCATTCGACATGCAAGCTCTCCTTTCCCCTCGATTACTTGTCTTTTCTTACCATCACCAGCAGTTACAGTATCTGTGAATTCTATGATTACCCTCTCTGGTGAATCAGGTTCTTGGAAGACTCTCTTTACTTTTCCTTCATGTATTATATCCATTACTTCATCTCCGAGGGGTTGTAAGCGCCGCCTTTCTTGTTAGTAATAATCATGTCGACACCTCATTGAGTTTCTTCTCTTTCGTTGCGGCGATGATATCAATCATACATAGATCCAAAGGCGATTGAATATCAGAATTGAATTTGAGGGACAGTCTCCTCATTTCCGGACTGGTTGGTCCAACACAAGGTGCTCCTGGTACTCTTGGACTAAGGTCGAAGACTATGAATTCTGATTCATCAGTGATAGCTCCCTGTAGCGAAAAGAGACCAATCATCTTTGGAGGGAAGTGTTTCCTAACACCTTTCAATAGCATTTCAGCAGCTCTGTACACAAGGGGTTTTTTGCTCTCCCTCATTGTTAATCCCTTATGACCTACTTCTTCGTTCACAACCGTTACATCAAGTTTCAGTTGCTCTTTAGCAGGCAAAGTCAGTAGTCCTGACAGGTTGGTCTGAACTCGATCATCAAATCCAACAAGATCTACCTCTCCAAAGTAGTCTGACATTCCATATGCTTGGAAATTCGCATTGAAGCGAGGTGCTATCACGAACTCCTCGATAGTAGCTTTTTCCAAGTCCTCCTCTGAAATGGTTCCCTCTTTAAGTAGCAAATGACTTTCCTTATCGTAGTCAGTTGGAGAGGCGGCAAAGAAAAATGCGCGCTCAAGTGGTCTGCTTCTCTGTTGGACTTTTATTATTGATAGTCTGTCAATCGAATCAGGTGTGAACGAGATTGGTATCCTGATTCCAGACTCCTTTAGAAGCCAGTACTGGTCTTTTGGAAATCCTCTTTCCTCCACACGTAGCATCTTACGATTTCCATAGATCGGAATTCTGAAATCATTCTCTATCTCATCATAACCAACATAGACTGAGAACGACCTATTGGGAATCCAGAGGGTGTTAAGTTCTTCAAGTCTTTCTTGGACCTCTGCTTGAAGAATATCCTTGAACTTGTCAAGAATGATAATTGTGTCGTATAGATGCTTGTTGTAGACAGAATAGAGATGCTCTCTGCCCTTTTGGCACACAATTACTGTTCGGAAGCCTCTAACCTTTGCTGCTATTCCAATTTCCTCAGCACTATGCGAACCAATCATTCCAATGGTTGGTAACTCAATTTCAGCCACCAATCTCACCTCATAGCTTCCTCGAGCTGGCCTTGCTCCATGAGTTCCCTAATCTCAATAGCAATTCTGCGTCCCATCCAAACTGGCTCTCCAAATTGCAGATACGAATATGGTGATGTTGGGATCCACACATTTGTCCCCGCAACTATACGTCCACTAAATTCAAAGCTAAAGATTCTCTGCTCTTTGTCAATAATGGTTTCAATACAAAATGGACCAATAAGTTTCTGTCGAATAAGTCTTTCAAAGGCATCTGCAAAGGCTAATCCCATGTCATAATATTGAGCGAGTGTTGATTCTCTCAGCACCATCGGAAGGTTGCCGACAACAATAAAACTTGGTCTATCATCGAATCTGAGATTGGCATCTGCATCAGTTTCGTATCTGATGTCTGCACCAAAGATCTCTGTTCTTTTTCTAGCAAGTGAATTGAAATAGGTCACAAACACTTTGGTTCCAATTATGTACTCTTGGAATGAGTAATCGGTTGATGGATTCATTTTTGCCTGGGCTTCAGTGGAGTCCTTTGCTATGAAGTAACCCTCTCCTCCTGCTGCACCATGTGTTTTTGCGATGACTGGACTGATTATTTCTTCAACAGATGTGTACTCCCTTGGTACAAGCAACCCTGCCTCTTGCATCAAGCGTGTTTTAAGATTCCTATCTTCTTCCCATCTTAGTAGCTCTTTGTTACCAAACAGCTTGATTTCTGAACTGAGAATTTTCTCTGCGCCAATATAAGCCACAAAGGAGCCGTGTGGCACCAAGATGACATCTGTGAGATCCAAATCCAGAATTTCATCGAATGAGTCTATGATAACAATTGAATCTTCAAGTCCAAATGATCTGTAGAATGACGAACGATTGGGCGTGCAATATAGCTGCGTATCGAAGCCTTCTTTCTTTGCCCCAGAAATAATATTGAGCGCACTATGACTCGCAATGGTTCCGATCTTCATTCTGACAACTCCCTCTCATAGTCTCGTTCATTGTGGGTGGTACCAAGCTCTTGAACCTTGTCGCGGATTTTTCTAGCATGTTCTGTGGGATATTTGCCATCAAGACAAGCTAGACAGAGATCCTTGATTCCTATTGCGTTCTCTAATGTTGAGGTCTCCTGATAGATGAGAGCGTCAGCTTGGACAAAATCAGCGATTTCCTGAATACTCGATGTAGATGCAATGAGCTCACGATCAGTCGCAATGTCTATGCCATAGTAACACGCATGAGTCTGAGGCGGGCATGTCACAGCGAAATAGACCTTCTCAGCCCCCCTCTTTTTAAGGTCTGCCACAATCTTCCTTGCAGTGGTCCCCCTCACAATACTATCATCAACTACGAGAATATTCTTACCCTTGATTTTTCCATCCAAATAGATATACTTGTTACTAGCCATGGAGTCTCTTTCTTCCTGCGACCTTAAGATGAAGGTGCGACCGAGATATCGGTTCTTCAGTATAATTTCCCTAATGGGTACCTGCAGCATTTCAGCCATGGCTTGAGCTGCTGGTCTACTTGTATCAGGAACTGGTACTATATAGTCTGGTGGGTCGAGATTCATCCTAATGAAGGTCTGACCAAGTGCCCTACCAAGTCTGAATCTTACATCATATACAAGCTGGTTTTCTATAGTTGCAGCGGGATGTGCAAAGTAGACATACTCAAAGAAACAGTGTGTATGTAGCGCATTCTGTAGTATGGAATAGGACTCCATTACTCCTCCAGTATCGAAGATAAGCAGTTCTCCGGGATAGACATCGCGTTCCATTGGGACACCAGCCATATCGAGGACAGTGCTTTCTGATGCAACAATGGTGGTGTCTCCGCTTCGACCAAAGACTAGTGGCTTGAATCCTCTACTATCTCTGTATGCAAAAAGCTTGTCATCTAATACGCCCACAACACTAAAAGCTCCATCTATTTCGGACTCAAGGTCTTTGAAAGCCTTTTGTAAACTACCATCATTGGAATTGATATTGTTGGAGAGTCGTTCAGCTAGAAATTCAGTATCACAATCATATCTCTTTGAGCTCAATACTTTCACATTTGTGACATTTCCATTATGTGTCAAAGAAACCCTGCCACGATGAAATGGTCCAACAAAAGTTTCAAGGTCTTCCTCAGAGGTCACCCGGCGCCCTGTGGTTGGATATCTTGTGCTTCCTAAAATGAACTGACTTACCTTATCTGGTACTATAATTCTTGCAGGACTGCCCATAGATCTAGATGTAGTGACCTGTCGATCTTCGACCCACAATAACCCTGAAGCATCTTGGCCTCGATGTGCCAATAAAAGCAATAGGTCTCTTGCGCCTCTTAGAGAATATTCCCCTAGAATTCCTAATACTCCACACATATCTCCTTTAACCCTCCTTGACCACTACTCTCCGCCCCTCAACTAGGAGTCTATCATCACAAAAGAACTGGATTGATTTCACAAGAATAGCATGTTCGTGAGGCAGAATCCTTTCAGCAAGCTGATCCCCTGTATCGCCATCGAATACTGGCACTGACTTTTGTAAAATGATAGGCCCGTCATCCATCTCATGTGTAACGAAGTGGGTAGAACATCCAGCAATCTTTACTCCATGGTCAACAGCTTGCCACTGTGCATTCACACCTTTGAATGCCGGTAGAAGGGAGGGATGGACGTTGATGATTTTATTCTTATATTTTTCAACAAACTCAACACTCAGAATCCTCATGTATCCTGCAAGGACAACAAGATCTACATTGTAATCGTTTAGGATCTGAAGAATCTCTCTGTCGAATTCCTTCCGTTCAGGATGATGCTTTTTGGTGATAACCTTAGTTGGAATATTCGCCTTTTGAGCTCGTTCGAGTCCAAGTGCTTGGCTTTTGTTGCTGATTACTATCGCAATTTTCCCGCCCAACTCATTTCTTTGCTGGGCATCAATGAGTGCCTGAAGATTCGTACCACGTCCACTGATGAGGACGGCTATCCGCTTCATGCGAATTATGCAAGAAAATCGCTACTAATATAATCTCCCACAAGCCGGAAACCGTTTCTATGCCTGTTCTGGCTTAATTTCTCAAGTATATTTCTAAACTGATGAGTTACTTGCTCAGAAGAACTCTTTGATAATTGTGCCAATGACCGCTCCAATCAACGTTGAAACAATAATCAGAATGAAGTACCCTGTTGATAACGTGAAGGCACCAAGTATGAAGCTGCCTACACCTATCTCTGGCAATAAAAGACCTGGAGATATGAGGAATGTAATTAGAAAAATCATGCAGAATAATGACCCAAGGAATCCGCCCACCATGGCACTTCCAGCTTGAGACGCTGTGAGTCCAATTGGAATTCCAATAATAATGGGAACGAAGAACAAAAAGGTCGCAGAGCTCTCAAGAATATGTGTTATCACGTAGGAATAAATTGTAGCATCGATGAGACCCACCAAGGCAGGAATAAGGATCAAAATCAAAAGGTCTCTTCTCTTTTCAGGTATGGTAAGTCCAAGAAGCCTTACCATTGGTTGAGGTCGGCCATCCTTATCCTTGTAGACTATTTCCTCTCTGGTGGGCAGTGGCCTTAGAAAACCAGTCTTCTCAACAGGTTTATCATCCTCTTCGGGAGTCTCTATTCGATATTTTTCCTCGTCAGCCATAGATGCCACACTGTTTTGCGAGTGAGCTGAGTCAATGAATAAAGTCTTCGCATCACGCAAATTAGTTCAATTCACTTGGTCAAAAACGCGACCGCAACTCCTATCTATATATAGATTCAACGTACTTACTAGTCGGAGGTACTGTGATGGTTGAAGGAAGACCTTTCGATAATTCCGAAACAGACGATGATGCATCCGAGGCGTCAATGACGAAAAGAAGAAAGATTGAACACATTGAAATCTGTCTCGATGAGGAAGTTCAATGTCAACGGTCTACGATGTTTGAAGATATTGATTTCATTCACAACGCGTTACCTGAGATAGATAAAGACAAAATCGATCTTGCGACGAACTTTTTCGGTCTTCGTTCTGCTGCACCATTGGTCATTGCTGCCATGACCGGCGGTCACCCAAAGACCAGGAGTATTAACCAGAGACTTGCCAGTGCAGCTGAAGCCCTTGGAATACCTGTTGGCGTAGGAAGTCAGAGAGCCGCTGTTGAGGATCCATCACTTGCAGATACCTTCACAGTCGTAAGAGAGACAGCTCCCTCAGTTCCAGTTATAGCAAACATAGGGGCAACTCATGTGAATGAGGCTTCAGAAGCAGTATCGATGATTGATGCAGACCTTCTCGCAGTTCATCTCAACCCTCTTCAGGAGGCAATCCAACCAGAGGGTGATTGCAACTCTGAGGGTGCATTGGAAGGCATTGCTGCCATTGTTGACTCAGTAGATGTACCTGTCATAATCAAAGAAACTGGCGCAGGAATCTCGAGCGATGTTGCAAAGCTCCTCGAAGAGATTGGTGTTGCTGGTGTTGATGTTGGCGGAGTTGGTGGGACCAGTTGGGCTGGTGTTGAATACTTCCGTGCACAGAAGGAGGATGATGATCTAAAAGCACAGCTTGGTCTTGAGTTTTGGGACTGGGGAATTCCCACTGCACTCAGTGTGATTATGGTTCTTGATTCCACCGAGCTTGATGTCATAGCAACTGGTGGAATCCGTGGTGGGCTTGATATTGCAAAGGCACTAGCTCTGGGAGCGACAGCCGCAGGAGTGGCATACCCGGTTCTTAGACAAGCTGTTTATGGGTCATCTCTAGATGTTGTTGTTGAACTTGAACGTTTTCTTGAGGGTCTTAGAGTAGCGATGTACCTAACAGGTTGTCAAAAAGTTGATGATTTGTCTTCGAAACAACTCATTCTGAGCGGCAAGCTCGTTGAGTCTTTGAAATCATTGGGCATAGATTACAAAACAGTAGCTAGTGGTGTCTGAATTAGATTTTACCAGTTCGCTGAAGGTACTTGGAGCGTATTAGAATTCCATTCATCATCTGGACCGCTTCCTCTATGGTGTCTCCTACAGCAATCCCATTCAACTCGAATCCGCGAATGATGACTTCATATTTCTTTAAGTTAGGGACATAGGCGATCACTGTTTTGTTGTGTCGCTTTGCTACATTTGCTACCCTTGCTCCAATCTGTAGAGAAATCCCTGGTGCATACGGGAGTAGAAGTAAAAGAGCTGCATCAATAGTTTCAAACTCGAGCATTATATCAAGTACCCTTTCATAATCAATATCTGCGGCACTTCCTGTCAGATCACAGGGATTTCGAAATGAAGCAATCCCTTGATACGCTGGTGTCATTGCTTCCCGCATCAGCGCCTGTTGTTCGTTGTTGAAAAAGGGCATGGTGATTCCATATTGAGAAGCCTCATCACTTGCGATGACGCCATGTCCTCCACTTACTGTCAAGGTCCCCACACGTGAACCGAGCATGTACTTAGGCTTGAATGAAAACACTTTAGCATAAGCCATAACTTCGTCTTCATCAAGGGCATGAATAACTCCACATTGGTTGAATGCGGCATTTGTTATGGCGTGATCGCCAGCTAGTGATGATGTGTGACTTTGCGTAGCCCGATGTCCAGCCTCTGACTCTCCCCCCTTAAGGACAATAACTGGCTTATTTGGTACAATTTGCTTGCAAGCCTTAACAAACTCTCTGCCTTCCCCAGGAACAAACCCCTCTATATAAGCGAGGATTACATCGACACTCTTCTCATTTCCAAAATGCTCGATGAAATCAGTCACCTTAGTCTGGGCTGCGTTTCCTATCGATATCGCAGCAGCAATTCCAACATCTCTTGCTGAAAACTCCTCTAGTCTCTCGATGAGCCATCCTCCACTCTGCGAGATGATGACTACATTTCCCTTCCTTGGACGAGCCACTCTCTCGGAGGGTAGGAAGAAAGTGTCCAACACATCAGGCACAAACACACCAATGCAGTTCGGACCCACCATCGAGATGTGATACTTGTTTGCAATCTCGACTATCTCTTCCTGTAGACTGGCACCAGCCTCGCCAACCTCACTAAAGCCTCCTGACACGACAATGACCGATCTGATACCCTTTTCTCCACACTCAGTCAACACTCCTGGGACGAAGTGGGCAGGAACAGAGATCACCACAAGTTCAATGTCATCAGGTGCTTCTGTGATCGATTTGTAAACATCTATCCCCTCAACAGTCCCGCCTTTCGGGTTGATTGGATATGTAGGGAGAGCATTCTCAAAAGCAAGTTTTCGAAAAATCACATTTCCTGGATTGAATGGGTTGGATGTGGAAACACCAACCACAGCAGTCACTTTGGGATTAAGCATAGTCCTGAGACCGGTCATATCTCACCCTCGTCTATCTTAACACTGGTTTGCAAATATCCCTTATATGAGATGTGTATATGAAGTTCCTCTTGTGCCATCAAAATCTAGGGCTTCATCTGAGCAAGAATTTCTCTTGGTCTCGGTTCGGCCAATAATGCATGTTGGAGCTTGCTGAGCAACTTTGCTATCTCTGCATAAATGACCTGACGCGCAGGGTCGGAACCTGTTTCAGCGTTTTGAATGGCTTCCTCGACCTCTTGATTTAGTCTCTTGATAATTCGTTTCTCGAGTTCTGGTCCTCCCCATCCAAACCCATCAAATGCGGTCTTTGCCTCCAGAATCTTATCCTTCACATCCAACTTATCTTCTCTGAGAACTGGTTCTATTCCTTGGAAGTATTTCGCAACTGCTCTCTCTACTCGCTCCATCTCTGATCCATTCAGATAGTTCTCCTGCTCACGATGCTTCAAGAGGTCCTGAAGGAGTCGAGCTCCTGGAGCCTCGGTCAACAGACCTTTCGCTATTTTCACTAAAATACGAGCTGGTAGCTCCACAACATCTCCTAGATATGGTGATTCAGATCTATAACGATGGATTTCTCTCAGAGACTCCAGCCAGAATGTGGGTAGGAGGATATGACATCTCGGAGAATATTGTTGAATCAATCTCTGGCTTTGGCCAATGAGACCGAACTGGTCGTCTTCAATATCGACCTTTCTATATACTTCCATTGGCTTGACTTGTTCATCGCCGACCAACGGGACTAATTCAGAATCAGCAGACTGAGCCTGAGTTCCTGCTGGTGTGGTTGCCTTAACTGGCACCTTCTTCCCATCAAGAAAGGACAAGATCTCTTGGGTGGCTGAGCCAGACTCCATTTTCTTAGCTTTGTCAGAAAGCTTTGGCAAGAGACTCTCTACTTGAGAAAGACGTTTCACTATGAGACCCATGATGTTTTGAGTGGATGGTGGGATTCCTTTCATTGTCGTGGCTTCCTCCATCCACTTGCGTGTTCTCAGGAGTCCCTGAGTCAGAGAGTCTACTCTATCTGGATCTATTGATTCCTCTACCTGAGAGCTGAGAATGAAGTGAATCAGTGTGGAGTTAAGAGTGACTATTAACAGTAGTCTGTCGATGAGGTCTTCGTATTGGAAGGATGAAGAATCCGACAATCTGTCACTCACCTCTATTCCATGTCTTCTCCTGGTGTCATGTAATAACTAAACAATTCCCGAAAGTCATTGATTGCATCGACCAGTTCTTTTCTGGTTGTCCCCTTTGATCTCATGAACCAGCCCTGTTTGAGGGGTGAGGCGCCACTGTGCAGGTTTACCAGTTGGGTTGCTTCATTGATGATCTGAACCAGTTCCGGTATCTTGGGCAAACCTAGCAGGAGGAGTAGGTTGGTCCTTGGGTCGCTTTCACTATCATGATATTGGACATAGCAGGGTGTTATTGCAGCACCAGGTGCTATGAACTTGTCAAGAGACTCCTTTAGATGCATCCCGAACTCTGCCTTGGCGACATGTCTGGGTCCTGAAAATACATAGTAGACACTCTCAGCATTCGGTTCATCACCAACATCCGCATAGGAGCATTCTCTCACAGCATAGTCTATCATTGTTCTGAGCTGTTTTGGCATGCTACCTGCGTCTGGTATCAGACCTATGTCAGTATAAAGTGCTGGGACAACAACTGGATCCAGCTTTCTCGAATAATCAGCAAGATCTGTTGTTGGGAAAACATCCTTTGATTTTTCCCATACACCGGGTGACAACATGGCTTCAATAACATCTAGTGCTAGTGGATTGACGAGCTCAACAAATGCTTGCTCAGTTCGTGCATCTGCTGCAGAGCTCTCTTCCAGTGTAGAGGGCACCATCGTTTCAATCGAATCAATATCCGCGATATCGACCTCTAGCTCCCTCTGGAGATAGTCAACCGTGTCTCCCTTTCTCCATTGAAGAATCCGTTTTAGCATCGTCCTGTTTGAGAGAAGTATTGTAAGGTCAGCACCTCGCTCTTGTAGCTGTGCTCTGAGTAATTTGGAAACTGCCCAGATTGAGTTGAGTGCTTCGCTGGACTGGCCCTCGAATGGGAGAATTCCAACTACGTAAACGAAGATTCTGCGACCTTCCTCTTCCTGGAATCTCTGCTTCAATAACTCTATGAGTGCTGGTGTTCCCCCACAGCCCGTACCCCCGCCTAAGCTAGTGAAGATACAGAAGCCCGATACTCCCTCGAAGCCGAGGTTGGCGAGCTGATCAAAGATGATGTCTTTGGACTCCATGATTGAATTGTATCCATCCATGAAGCGACCACCCACACCAATCTCGCTTGCACCATAGAGAAGGGTGTTCTCTTTTGGAATGCCATACTTCTGGCGGACTTTAGTAAGGTCTGCCCTATCTGTGTTAATCAGCAGATAGCCCCTTACTCTTGAGGGCAACTTCTTGTCTCTGCTAGTCTGTAGGTATGACCCCACAATGTTTGAACCGCACTCGCCAATTCCGATGGCGAATACTTCAGCTGCTTTTGTTGTATCATCAATCTCAACGGGTTTTTTTGGTGGACTGCTACCAAACATTGTTCATTTCTCCTATTTCTTCCTGGAATCAACCAGAGCTTGAGCACTCTCTTTTATCGCCCAACTCAGGTATGAGCTAATGTCTTCTCTGCTATAGGTTTCTTTTATCTTCCTTATCGCATCTTCTATGAACTTGTCACGAACATCCGCTTTGTCTGTGGGACTGAAACCAGTCATGAACATTCTGAGCGACTTGTGCCAATCGTCCATTGACACAGCCTTCTCGAGCCATTTATTCCTCATGTCCTCAAGCTCATGGAAGTTGGCGATGGCAATATCAAGATCTACTGCTGAGGTGAGGCTATCCTCTATTGTCTTCATCTTCTTGATGTCAAACACAATCTTGCTAAAGTCATTGTGATGTTTCTCAACGACCCTTTCTATAGTGGAGTAGTACTGACTTTTCGACCTCAAGTCAGCCTCGTGAGTTTCGCCGCTCTTTCCTGCTATACTCTTTATCATCTGCAACATCTCTTCCTGGATGTTTGCCAAGGTAAGACAAACATCCAACGCCTCATTCACATGAGGTGACTCAGACTCCAACTTTGTGGGTACCTGATCTACGAGGGTTGTGAGACGTTGAACGAATTCTGACATGCCCTGTTCCTCAAAGAGTGACAGTGCCCCCTTAATCTGAACATAGGCTTCATCAACTCGCTCTCTGATCTTCTTATGCACATTGGGTGAAGTTGTGAGGTTCATAAGTTTGTCAAATGCATCTGCGGCTTCTTCCAACTCCGTAGGTGGCTTGTTCTTCAGAGAATTAAGCATCTTCAATTCGTTCCCTAATTTTACTCCTATACTACTGGCTCGTTCAAGGCTTGTGATGAGCGAATCAACCTCAACGCCGAGCTTTTCAATTATCTTCTCTTGGATCTTTTTCTCGTAAATTTCAACCATCTTGCGTGCTATTGCAGGGAGACTGAACACAGTATCAGCTGCAACAGCTACATTATTCAGCTCACTGATAGCTTCCTGTGCCTCGTTGGGTATCTCTACACCTGCTCCCATTAGCTTTGCAGCAGCAAGTCTGATTTTAACTCCAAGTCTATACCTGAGATTTTCGAGAGCATCCTGAGCTGATACTAGGATACCATCTTTAATTGATCGCATTTCAGACTTTATCTCAGCGAAGTCATCCATCACCTGTATTCGATTTGAACCTTCATCCAATTCGACTATAATTGGCATGAATATCTCCGCGTATGCTGGTTTCACAGTTTGAAGGTCATGTACAATTGCATCAATCTCTTGTTCGCAAGCCTCACGGAATGTCGCCACTCCGCTCTCCACAGCGTTCCTAAGACTTGTAAGTGAACCAAGTAAATACACAATGCCTCCTTCGAGGTCTTCTACCTTCGGAGCCTTCTTACTGAGCTGGGCATGATCAAGAACTCTGTCAGCTGATGTTGCCAGTTCGTTAAACCGTGTAAGGTAGTCTCGGATACTCTCAGTTATATGCTTTCGATATTCATCATCCATTGATTTCGACTGGAGATAGATACGCACCATCTCATCTATGTCTGCTGTCTTCAGAGTCTTTTTCGAGTCTGCTATAAACTGACGGACTGCAACGACATCCTTGATCCCAACGTCCTCTGGTGATTCAGTAGCCTTCTCCACATCGTCAAGCAGTTCAAACAATCTTTCTCTGAGAGCAATTTTGACCGAATTCTGCCATTCGACCATGCGCTGATATCCTGATAACAACGGAGCGACCTCGCCACCTTCTACGCTAACATTCGGTGGTGTGGGGATTACATCTGCTGTTGTTGGGATACCGCCTTCGGCAATTTTGGTTGTGACTTCATGTTTGATATTGACGATTTTATCACGGAGTGCATTTGCGAGTTTCATCTTTGCATTATGAAGTTGATTTTCTAAAGCTACAAGTGAGGTGAGAGTATTTGCCTTTGCAGCATCTCGAGCAATCAATCTAAGCTCTTGTGAAAATTCCATCGGTAGTTCCAGACCTAGTCTAGCTGTCGTTTCAACGGAGGCTTGAAGTGATTCAACAGATCCGACTAGGGAAGAACTGAGTAGTTTGCTCACCTCGTCCTTCCTTCCATCAAGGAATTCTCTATCCTTCTGTAGTTTGTCGTTGAGAATAATTATGTCTCTGAGTGACAAACCTGAAACATCGTCATACGAAACAGTTGTAGCGACTTCGCTCTTGTCGATAGTGATGTGGCGCTCATAGGTGTCAACTGTGGCTTTATTTTCATCGAGGGTTGATTTTACGTCTCGAGCGACATCCTCATGGATTACCAAGTAAAGTTTGGAGAATGCCTTAGCAAACTCATGAAGTTTCTCAAAGTCCTTGAGGTCACCAGCTCCAATTCCTGGAAAGTTCAAAGTAGAAATGCCTTTGACCTCTGCAGGCTTCATGTTCTGAATCTTTGGTGCAATGGCGAGTGTGTCCTTGTGTTCCTTTCGGAAATACTCAGCAAAGTCCCTAGTGACTCTCATGAAATCTGTTTCTAGATCATTTGCTGTTTTTTCGACCTGGGTTTGGAACTTTCGCTTTTTCATAAATCCCGCAGTAGCAAGATCGTTCTCCATCTTGGTCAAGTTTGCAAAGATGTCATAGAGTTGACGAACCTGACGATCCGCCTGTTCTTCCATCGTGGGATTGACTGAAACAAGGATTCCTTTTAATTCAGCGAGTTTGTCTAATTCTCGTCTCCATCCGCTGGTATCCAAGATGCCTACCTCCGTCTGGTATGGGTTTTTCTGGGGGGTTGTCTTAAGTTCTTTCTGTGTGGGTCCTCCCTTTTCAACGATTTTATCATGTATTGATTGATGTAAATTAGGCATTTCTCGCCTTTTTAGGCCATTTTAACCGAGAAAGAAACACCCTTAAGCACAATGAAAAACCCGAAAGTATATCCGCTAGACTCTATGGGGAGAAACTACGGAGAGAGACTCCTTGGGCGCTAATGGTACAGTGACTCTAGGTCATGAGATGGTAACAATCCTAGAGGAAGCTGCAGTAGATCTCACATATGATGAGAACTACCTCTACGCCGCATGCCAAGATCATAGAATTCGGGTATGGGTCAAGAATGATTGGCAGCTAATAGCTGAATTGGGTGAAACAGACACCCCTCCAATTGTCGTTGATGTAGATAACACACAAGTGTTTGCCACATGCGAACGCCGTGTCTATGTGTGGAAAAAAGAGAGTTGGGGGATGACTGGATGGTTTGAACTCAGTTACCAGGCTTTGACTTCCGCTCTCCACGGCGACTATTTCTATGTGGGAGCTAGAGAAGGAAGACTCGTATCCATTCAGAAAGACACCCATGACACTTCCAGCTGGCAACTTCACAAATCCGATATCACAAGTCTTTGGTCTGACGACAAGATAATCTGCACAAGCACAAAGAAAGAAGAACCTCGTGTCTGGTTGAAGTCTAAGGACACTGCGCCTTCTGAACTCGCTCGATTAGATAAGAAAGGAAAAGGTGGTGTTCTTTCAGGGAATAGCGAGTTTGTAATGGTGGGCACCTCAACTGGTGAGATTGCTGTATATGACCGGGTTGAGTGGGGACTGGTTCGAACACTTGAATCGCGAAGCTCAAATCCCATCTCATCAATGTGGGCAAGTACCTACTACCTTATTGCTGCAACAACTACTGGCTCGATAGCAATCTGGGATTTGAAAAGAGGTGAAGAAATAGGAGAGATTAACCTCAATGGGCAAAAGATTGTATGGCTCAATGCTGATCACGACCTTCTATATATCGCAACTCAAGATGGAATCACGATTCTCCGTTTAATAGCATCTGGGAGGCCACTCGATGTCTGCACTGATACACCCCTGATTCTGACTGATAGCCTGTTAAAGACATCTCCGTACGATGTTCTCGAGGACGCCCTTGAGTTGGAAAAGAAAGCAGATGATTTCTATCAAGAAGGTTCATTTCATGAGGCCGTTTTAGAATACGAGAATGCCCTGCAGCTACTAATAGACAACACACATGCTCTCATTGAGGTTCCTGAAGAACGACAGCTACTTACTGATGAACTGAACACTCGACTTGGGAAAGCACTCCTGAAAGCAAAGATACAGGAATTGCAATCAATCAATCATGATATTCGGCAACTCTCAGAGGAATTGGATGTTCGGAAACGGACTGACCGTGATCCTGATGAGATTGACCGACTCTGGAGCTCAGCTGGCAGAATCATTAAGGAGAGTCGAGTATTAGCAGAAGCGCAAGCCAGTGACATGCTTAGCTATCAACTAACACATGTCATTGAAACCCTCGAAACAGACCTTAACGAAGCAATGTCAAAATTCGATGAATTTCGTGAAACAATCAATCAAGCACTTGCTCTTACACGTCAGATTTCAAATGAATGGCGATGGATGGAACGAAGGAGAACAAAGCTGCCCGAAAGAAAGCAGTTTCTTGAAGGTGCTATTGAGAAGCTGACCAATGCATTTGAGAAAGCAGATTCTGAGGGGGAAGTCAGGAAGATACTCTCAGGAGCTCTTGAAGAATACAAGCGTTTGTACGGTCAGATAGACCGGATTCTTGTTTCATACCAAAATGAACCAGATCAAACCTTCACCTCCAAGGAAGAGGCACGGGAGGCGATTGAAGGACTTCTCAAGGTGATTCCGAAGAAGATTGCTTCGTTGAAAGATATTGATGATGACACAGAAAGAAAACTTGAGGAGAAGAGAATCATCGAAGCTCTTGAGCAAGCACTTGGGACTGCTGAGAGCTATAAACTGAATGACGCTGTGAAAAGCATAAAGGTGGAATTAGACAAGTTTCAATCTCAGTAAAATAAAAGTATAATTTTAGTTTTTTTTTGGAACTCTGTTTGCCTATGAAGCGGCAATACCATCGATTGATGGATAATCCTCCTCGAATAGATCCTCATCAATTAAATCCATCCAATCCTCTGCGAGTTCTTCTAATGATGGGTCTAGTGAGATGGCGTATTCTGCTGCTCGAAGAGCAGAAACAAAGTCTTCAAAGTAGAGGTGACATATAGCTAGGTTATACCATGAAACAGCTGATGAAGGATCCAAAATCAAAGATTTCTCCAATGCATCAACTGCCTCTTCCCATTGCTCTTCTGACATTAGAGCTGTAGCTAGAAGCTCCCACTTTCTCACATCTCGTGGTTGGATTTTAAGGCTCTCTCGAAGGGCTCCGATTCCCTCCCAGTTCTCGTTGAGTAACAAGTGCATGTATCCTTTATCTCCCCATCTAGAGGAGGAAGTTGGTTCAAGTTGAAGAAGGTTATTCAACACTTGTATTGCCATCTTTGGTTTTCCAAGCTCGAGATTACAGACCATCAAGTTCTCCAAGGCTCGTATATTTGTCGGATCAACAGAGAGACCTATGCGAAGCTTCGACATTGCCTCAGCAAACATCTTCTTCTCAATCAGTGAAGATGCCTGTTCGACAAGAGATTCGACCTCTCCCTTTTCACTATAAGTTGGCTCCAACATATGATGCTCCGGATTTCTCTGATTCCAGCTCGCAAATTTCTGGAGAAAAAGGTTGCTCTCACTGCATTATTATTTCCTTCGGTTAGAAAAAGAAATAGTGCGCTCCAAAGCAGCATAAGCTGCCATGAGCGCGAATTCTATCTAATGGTATTTTGCCTTAGTTAGAAACATTTCTTGAAATAAAACGCTGCTAATATCGTTTGTATTCTCACTTACAGGAACTGCTGCAGGAACTGGAGGCGCTGGAACCTCAACGATTGTGATGTTTATCACATTCTTTGCCCACAGGAAACCATCGGTGAGATTCCCGTCCTCATTAATGTATGTTATTTTCAATGGACCATCACCCTCAGGAATCGGACTTCCATCAATCTCGTATGCTAAAACAATGGTTGAGTAGATTACACCTAGAGGATCTCCAGTTGGTGTATATCCAGTAAGATTGCCCCCCACAATTTTCATGGTATACTGGACTTCATATCCATCTCCTGCAACCGTAGTCAGCGTGTAGTTTGATGGCAAGGGAGGAAGCATCGCTAAAAGTGTACTGATAGCCACTCCTGTAATATCATAGGGTCCTCTAATTGATCCTCCACCAGTCCTGTACCCTCCCTGACCACTAGTTGGTGTCATGGCTTTGAGATCTGACATAGTGAATGAGAGAGTTGTCCCTCCATAGTTGAGTGTAAGGACAGGTTGTTCAACTATTGTGATGTTAACTACATTCTTTGCCCAGAGGAATCCATCAGTGAGATTGCCGTCCTCATTGATGAAGGCCATCCGCAGAGGACCATCTCCTTCAGGGATTGGACTTCCATCGAGCTCGTACGCCAACACCATTGTGGAGTTGATTAAATCAACTGGACTGCCAGATGCATTATATCCACTGAGGACACCTTCAATGATCTCCTTAGCATATTCGGTTGAATATTCATCGCCTGCGAGTGCAATCATGGAATAGTTGACAGGGAGTGTTGGTAGCAGGTTTAGGAGTGTCTCGATGGTCACTCCTGTGATGTCGTATGGGCCTCTAATTGACCCTCCTCCTGTCTTGTACCCCCCTTCACCACTGATGGGTGTCAGAGTCTTGAGTTCTGACATCGTGAATGTGAGTACAGTGTCCTCATAATTCAGTACAAGCTCTATTGGTTCTATCTCCACTATAGTGAGGTTGACCACGTTCTTTGCCCAGAGGAAGCCATCAGTGAGATTCCCGTCCTCATTGATGAAGGTGATCCGTAGAGGTCCATCTCCATCTGGAATTGGACTTCCGTCAATCTCATAGGCAAGCATCATTGTCGAGCTGATGAGATCCACTGGATAGCCAGTTGCATTATATCCACTAAGGTGACCCTCAACCATAGCTTTGGTGTACTGTGTTGTATAGTCATCTCCAGCTGTTGCTATCAGGGTGTAATTTAGCGGCAGGGCTGGGAGCAAATCTAAGAGTGTGCTGATAGTCACTCCTGTAATATCATAGGGTCCTCTTATTGAGGGAAATGATGTTCTGTACCCGCCTTCACCACTAATCGGTGTCAAGGCTTCTATTTCAGACATAGTAAAAGGTAATGTTGTATCCTCGTAATAGAGCGTTAGAGCTACCGGTTCAGTAGGTTCCAGAACTTCAATCTTTACAACATTTGAAACCCATTGTGGTCCTGCACCAGCAGGATTGGGATTTGTCGTAGCATTCGCATCAGCATTTGAATAGTATCCATCGTCAGGTAGGAATGCTATTCGAAATCCATCTTCGTAATCTGGCACCATTGTCCCGTTATACTCATAGGCTAGAATCATGTCACCTTGTATCGCCAAAAAACTAGCATTGGGAAAAACCTTGTAATAACCAAAGGTCATGCTATACTCATCAGAAGCTGTCACTCTCAATGTTTCGTTCTCAAGCATGCCACCAACGAGATTGACCAAGTCTGCAATTTTTACTCCAGTATAATCTCCCTGACCTCGAACGTTTCCATAGGAGTTCTGATATGATCCGTATTCCGAGACACTCGTCATTGCTAACATCTCTGTCAGTGTTACGTTCTCTGTAGTGTTATCACTTCCAATTACCACGACATAAGGGACATCTCCTTCCTCAGGCGGTGGTTGGAAAAGGACGATAGCCGCCAGTACTCCAGCAGATAGAAGCACAGCTAAAATCAGAAAAGCATACAGTTTCGTGTTACTCGAACTCAATGCTCACACATCCGTTATGTTTAATCGAACATGTCGGACGTGAATAAAAGTGTTATCAATCATCTATATAGGAGGTTCCTCTAGATTACTAGAAGCTGTGAATCTCCAAGAATCCCCTTGGTCGGAGTTCAATTGGCAGCCACTGCCACTAGTAGTTTTTTGTATAATTCATAGCTCTGCTATTGCTTCTATCTCAATACTAACATCTTTAGGAAGTCGAGCAACTTGAACTGCGGCTCGTGCCGGTGGTGGTTCTGAGAACCATTTTGCATATTCAGCATTCATCTCTGCAAAGTCATTCATATCCTTCAGGAATACAGTACATTTCACGACCCTATTCATGGATGATCCTGCAGCCTCAATCACGGCCTTCACATTGGATAAACACTGTTTTGTCTGATCTGTTATTGAACCTGTTACTAGCTCACCAGATCCTGGTTTAGCAGGTATCTGGCCAGAACAGAAGACAAATCCACTCGCCTTGATGCCTTGTGAATATGGTCCAATTGCACTTGGTGCTTTCTCAGTAGATACTTTTTCAAGCTTCATTATTCATCGATTGATGAAGAAGCTATGGTCCACGATTAATCTAGCGGTTAAGGTCTTCTTTCTGGTGGAGGTGGAACTGCAAAACCTGCAACAATCCTTGTTCCAGTTTCTCCTTGTAGAGCTCGTGTGATGTTGGGTGGATCAGTGATGATTGCCATCTCACCCCCATTCTTGATGAACTGAATGCATGCCTCTATCTTAGGTAGCATACTCCCAGGCATGAAGTGACCTTCCTCAATGTATCGTTGCGCTTGTATGTGGTCCATCTTATCGATTGCCTTTTGGTTCTCCTTCCCGAAGTTTAGGTAGACCTTTTCAACAGCAGTCGAAATGAGAAGAACATCTGCATTCAGGTTGGTGGCTAAGAGACTTGATGCTCTATCCTTGTCAATGACCGCAGCAATGCCCTCGAGGTCCCCTGCTTCGTTTGCAACGACTGGAATCCCTCCACCTCCTACTGCATAGACAATTATGTCATCGTTCAATAATGCTTTGATACCGGGGAGTTCAACTATCTCTTTTGGAATCGGTGATGGTACAACTCGTCTCCATCCTCTTCCAGAATCCTCTTTCATTTGCCAGCCTTCTTCTTCCATCCGTTTCTTGGCTTCTTTCTCATCCATGAATGAACCAATAGGCTTGTTTGGATTTTGAAATGCCGGATCGTCTTTCGAAACTCTGACCTGTGTCACGATTGATGCAACATGTTTGTCCATGCCTCGTTTGTGAAACTCATTGTACAGCGCCCTCTGAATCATATACCCGATTGCGCCTTGTGTGTCTGCGCCACAATAGTCGAGAGGTACTGGATGGAGCTCATGCTCTGCAAGCTCTGACCTTCTCAGAATAAATCCGACCTGTGGACCATTTCCTGATGTTATGACCACATTCCATCCTTGTTGGATCATGTCTGCGATGTGCTTGCATGTTTCAGCAGTAGCCGCATACTGATCTGGAACAGTCTTGTGGTCCTTGTCCTTTATGAGTGAGTTGCCGCCGATTGCAATTACAGCCGTCTTGGCCATGACATTCATCTCCTTATGAAAAGAGAACCTGAAATCTTACATAATTCAATTTAAACGAATGGGTTTAAGTGCTTGGACCTTTTCTATGCTTCTCTCTCTCGGAGCCATTCATCGAGATATGCTGTTTCAAGTTCATCAGCTTCAGAGATCTCCTTCCCTGTCATCCCATCAACCAGTGTCTTGGTCCTGACAAGAATCTTTGCATCTCTACTCAGAAGTATATCAACAAACTCCTGCGTTCTCTCAGCCAA
>JAEORX010000209.1 GCA_016840685.1 Candidatus Thorarchaeota archaeon | reverse complement strand
GATGTCATAGATATTAAGTCAACAAGCATGCCTTTGAGTATTATGAGTCATTAGATCTTTGAGATTAACTCATCCAAAGCGTCAACAGTCAAATCAGGAGTTGTGTCCAATTCACCCGCCTCAAAAGACACGATATCGTCCGGGTTTCGTGTTATCAGGACTGTGGTCATACCTGCTGCATTTCCGCCAGCAATATCTGATTGGGGGTTATCACCAATCATAACAGCATCAGACACTTCATGACCCAGTGCTTTCACTGTTTCAATCAGAATTTCAGGGAGTGGTTTTCCAATAACTATTGCTTCTACTCCAGTTGCATGCTCAATTGCGACCACAATTGATCGTTCACCAATGAAAGTATCTTCATTTCCCAAATAGACACCAAGATAGTCTCGACTTCCACTAATACAGATTAGCGACGCACCTGCTTTTACCATCTTAACTGCAAAGTTCAATTCTTCGAAGGTCATTCCTCGGTCAGCACCTACAGCTACAAAGTCAATTGGTGGATTGTTAGATACATCCAAACCTCTAGTCACGAAATCTTCCTGTGCTCCGCCTTCCCCAATTACGAAGCATCTCGCACCCGGTGAGCGATTTTGTATATACGCAGCTGCGGCTGCGCTGGCAGTGAACACACGCTCAGGAGAGATATTGAAGCCTGCTTGTGAGAGAGCGTTATTTACCTGTCTAGAGGAAAGACGACCAACATTTGTTAGCACTGCAAGCTCATATCCTTTCTTCATCAAGGCATTCCAGAGCATCATTGCATCTTCGAAGGGAGTTGGATGTTCAACATCGATAATGAGTGTGTTATCAACATCAAAAATCCAGAGCTTCTTGTCCTGTAGATTCATCGTACCAGCTTCCTAGACTGGCTGGTGTGACCAACAAGAAAAAACTACCTACTCCTGGTCTAGGAGTGGAATCACACAAATGAAACGGAAAGACTTGGTACCAGTCGTGTTGTCATAACCATGAGGCTGGTCTGGAGGTACAAATACAACATCATCCTTCTTTGCGACCATACCGTCTGCATCACCGAGAACTTTTGCTTCTCCATCCAGTATGAATATCTCATGCTCCTCTGGATGAGAGTGAAGAGGAATTATGCCACCAGGTTTAATCTCAAAATGACGCATTGCATATGTCCTTGCTCCTGTTCGTTTGCCAACCAACCAACGCATTAAAACACCCTTACTTCCTGCAAGATCTACAGAGACCTCTTCGCGCTCCTTGAAATTGACAACATACACGGTTTTTTGGACCTCCGGTATTCTGACCTTTTCCAAGCAGATATTAGTATTCGGTTATGGACCTGTGAAAATCTAAACAGCACAGAAAGCTTAATCTTCTGAAAACTTGGATGACCAATAAGTACATGCTAGGAAAGGCGCCTTCCTATTTGAGGTAATGCAAATGAGCGAAGAAGACACTTATGTTAGAGCAAAGCTTACAGAGATAAATGGAGCCATTGAGAGACTCACTCAGATGTTAAATAGGATGATTGATGTCATCTCAGCTATTACCGAAGTTCAAGAGAATACTTCAGAACTTACAATTGCTGTCAATGCAAATACCGAGCGACTTGATGAAATTACGCGTATGATAGCTGACCTTGAATTATCAGCTCCAACAACTATGGCCACCTCTGGACCAGGTTTAGCTGATAAGGGGGCAGTTTCCAATCTGCAAGCAGTATTAGACACCCTTGAAACACAGGTACGAGAAGGCGTAATAGCTAGCGACCTAGCACAAAGAATCAATGAATCTGCAGGGATTCTAGAGGGTAAGGGAATCACCGGAGCTCTTATTGTTAAGATGCAGCGGTGGACTCGAATTCTTCGGACCTATGGCAGAGTCGATACTATAAGCCCAGCGGACCTAGCAAAACTCCGGAATGACATTAAGGAGTGGAGCAGAGAGCTAGCCAAGATGAGATAGTCCTTCTTCATGCCAATTGAATTAGAATATGTGAAAAAGCTCTGATTGCGAAATTCGCGCGCGAACAGCCAACACTTAATAATCAAAGAAATCGACTCATTTGTAGTTCCTCTGCCGGGAAAACAAGAGGTGCACATATACAATGACACTTTCACATGACTGGGAGAGTCGAGTCCGTGAAGCTATCAGTGGATTCCCCTCACCCCATCGTGAAGAGATTCTCGAGCAATGGGATAAGTGGCTCAAGACAAATCCTGAACCACCATTCTATGAAAGCTGGACCAAACACTCTTCAAGGATCGACGACCAAGAAGCACTATATACAGAGCGCAGAGTATTTCTCAGAAAAGTTACTAACGAGCTGAAAGAGATGGAGATTCCTTTGACACGCTGGCAGAAGGTTGCAAAGACCCTTGCAGCGATTGCTAGTATTTTCTTAGTTATCTTTCTCGCGTTATCAAGAGCCATGAGAGTGACCGAATAGTCTAAGTTTTGACTCGCTATAGTCGAGCAGCCAACTTATATTCTACACTAGTTGAATTTGTATTGACAAAAATGGAGAGCTTCTACGAGTCCATCCCAGAAACAATGGGCCCTTTGATCCTCCAGGCAGCTAAGAAGGTCAGAAGTGCAGAGAGGGTTTTTGCATTCTCACACATCGATGCAGATGGGATATCAGCCTTAGCGATCATCGCCCTCATGCTTGAGAGAGAAGGGAAAGAATTTGAATGGAAGAATGTGCATCAGATTAATTCCGAGTCAATTATTCAGATTGACGATGATATTCGTAACTATCAACCAGATCTCGTCATCTTCAGTGACTTCGGTTCCGGACAGATTGAACTCGTGAAGAAATACGTCCTAGGTATTGATGGAGTGGAATCCGTTATTATTCTAGACCATCATCTTCCTCCAAACAATCATTCTGATATTTCAGAAGAAGTTGCGTCTAGACTTATTGAGATAAATCCCTGTCAGCATGGTATGAGCGGTAGCTACGACCTCTCAGGAGCCGGGACTGCATTTCTACTTGCTCTGTATGTGTCACAAGACAATGTTGATCTTTCTGAGTTAGCTATTGTGGGAGCGACTGGGGACCTTCAAGACTATTATGGTCGAGGTTTTGTCGGTTTAAACAAAGAAATAATGGAGCTGGGACAGGCAACTGGACTTCTTGAAGTAGTGAGAGATCTGACCTTTTTTGGCATCAATACTCGACCACTACCCTATCTCCTTCAGTATGCAACTGATCCGTATTTACCAGGCCTCACAGGTGCTGAAGAAGCGTGCTATGCATTCTTCCAGGAGCTAGGTATTGATATGAAGTCAGGAGATGAGTGGAGAACCTGGGTTGACCTTGAGCCAAGCGAGAAGCAACAAGCAATCCAAGGTATAATCCAAGTTGTTCTCGACCACTATGACGACCCAAGAATCGCTCAAGGGATCATCGGTGATACAATAATACTAAATCAGAGACCACCAAAAACTGAAATGAGAAGTGCAAAGGAATTCTCGACACTCCTCAATGCATGTGGTAGAAACCGAAGACCTGAGGTTGGAGTCAGAATCTGTATGAGAGATGCAGAGGCTTTTACAGAGGGCAGAGCCCTTCTTCAACAACATAGAGCCAATCTAGCCAGTGCACTTCGACGTTTAGAGGAGGATGGCTATAAGGAAATGCGGGGGATGTATGTTGTTGATGACCCGCTAACTCCTGATACGATTATTGGTATTGTTATTGGTATGGCTCAAGGGTCTATGATCATTCCAGTTGACCGCCCAGTTATAGGAATTAGTAGAAGCACAACAGAGGACAGTCCACTGGTGAAACTATCTGGTAGAGCTCATAAACGACTTGTAAAGAGGGGGATAAATCTCAAAGAAACGTTCGTAGAAGTTGCAGATACTCTAAACGAGAAGAATGAAACCCTCATAGCTGAAGCAGGTGGTCATCCAATGGCTGCAGGAGCATTCATTCAAGAAAACCATCTGGATGAGTTCCTGGAACTTGCATCAATTAAGCTAGCTATGCAACTAGGACAATAGAAAAAGATCATAGGGGGCAGATAGCCCCCAAGTGCGTTCAGATTGACTAATAGTCCTCTGATGTTAGTGATGCACCAATTATACCAGGAATAAAGAGTAGCGCAAATGCAACACCAAAATCTATTGCAAATGCTCGAGCGATTGTGA
>JAEORX010000038.1 GCA_016840685.1 Candidatus Thorarchaeota archaeon | reverse complement strand
GACCCACCAGTGCTTGGATTCACTGTAATTGATGGATAATCAGCATGGAATTGAACAGCCCACTCTTGAGATAGTGGATAGACTGTTGTTGAACCAGCAGTTGTTATAGCATAAGTTTGGTTTCCACCCGGGGGTGCTACAATAAGTGTGGCACCAGCACCGAGAACCATACCAACTACTAGCAAACCTATCATTTTCAAAGTACTATTCATTCTTGCTTGACCTCAGTCATTCTTGTTTTGGAGCGCTTTTTCACGATTAGTTAAAGAGTAGGCATGGATATCACATGCCTGTAAATGTTGTAAATGAAACATATGCTAAATACTAAAACATATGAAGAAATGAAATCGAGTCCAATAAGGTGCATCTTGATGAGCAAGACTTCGAGAAAACTCAATCAAGTAAGAAATTCATTCTACATTTATCTTCCTAGAAGCTGGTGTGATGACTATAAACTTACAAAAGAATCTGAAGTTACAATTGAAAGAACTTATGATGGTAAGTTGACAATCTCGCCTCCTTCTACTAAAAGTTCTCCGCCAAAACCCCTCACACTATCTATGTCTAAGGATCAATCAAAGGATATTGTCAACCTTCTAGTTGGGTCATATATAGTAGGTACAAATGAATTGGAGCTGCATTTTATCGATAGTCTGGACATGGCAACGCGTGAAGAGATTAGTAAATGGGTAGACAAACTCGAGGGGTGGGGAGTCTTAGACGAACATGACAATAGTGTGTTCATAAGTGACCTCCTTACAAGCGATAGAGAAGTGATAAGGAAGGTTCTACAGCGTCAGTTTGCCACTGCGAAGTATATGCTAGAGAGAATGATTACATCAATAGAAGCTGGAGACATGACTGATCATGAACATGTGATTTCAAGAGATGAGCAAGTAGACAGAAATCGATACTTAGTGGAACGTTTGTGTCATCTTGTACTGAGAGATCCATCCTACGCAAGAAAAATTTCCTTCTCACAATCAGATGCACTAAGCTTTAGTCTTGCAGCTAAACATGTAGAACGCATTGCTGACCATATCTGTGGTGCTATTTTGGAACTTGCTAAATTAAAAGTCGTTGATTCAAAAATGAGAAGGCTTGCATCAGGTATAGCAAATTTGTATGAAAGAACAATCAACATTTTCTTTAGTATTGAAAGAAAGCGAAGAGGTTTTGATGGCGACTTGATGGAGCAATCCTCTGATGCCTTTGAAGCACTAAGAATGGCTACAAATCTTGCTACCTCACTTAGGCAACTTGAATCTTCTAGAAAGGAAAAGGGTTCACATGAGGTTCTACTTGCACTTCATCTAGGAAGAATTGCATCATATTGTGGTGACATAATCGAGATTGGTATTAACAGAATGATATTATCACAACTTCAAAGATCAAGTCTTGAATAGGATTCTACCGCGTCCATTTCAAGTCTTTAACAATGAAATTTGCTATTGCATCAAGATGCCTTCCTAGTTTCTTTCCCTTGTTTGTAAGAATGTGGATTATCTCATTTCCTTCTTTCTCAACCGAAATGAGCTCGTTATCTAGAAGGAATTTCCTGACACCTGCAACCCTTGCACCATTCAATGCCGGCAATGTCTTCGTCTTTAAGCCAGCTGATATTATCTCATCAGCTCTTGCTTTTCCTTTCAGTCGAGTCAACAGTAGAATGACAGTCAGTTCATACTCACCACGAAGTAGTTTCACAAAGGGACTGATTTTCACCATAATAGTTCACCAAGCATACCTATTCCTCTCACTCAATCTCAAATATAGAAATTTCCGACCTATAATGAACCTAGAAGCTAGACTTATGACTCAGGCAGGGGTATTTGTATCATGGTGAAGGAAATGGGTCAAAGACCTAACAACACATTGAACGATTTAGATGCAAAGGCTTGGGTGAAGGCTACAAAATCATGGTTTGTAATCAATCCACGCTCTAGATCACAGGAGCAGTTGAATCACCCTGCAAAGTTCCCTGAAGAGCTTGTGAAACGATTTGTCACTTACTTCACAAAGAAAAATGGTTGGGTTCTTGATCCATTTGCTGGAGTTGGAAGTACTCTTGTGGCATGTCGCGAGTCTGGGAGGAATGCTGTCGGAATAGAGTTGAACAAGGAGTTTATAGAAATAGGAAAGAATGCGTTGGAGGGTGTTTCAGGAAATGGGTTTCAGGTGATGCTTCTTGGAGACTCGCAACACTCAAAAAAAATACTTTCAAGTCAATTCAATGGGGACATACCTCAATTTGACTACGTCATCACATCCCCACCATATTGGAACATGTTGAGAAAATCTCGTGGTGGAAATCAGTCGGTTCATAAGATGAGGGAAGAGGAGGGATTGAATCAATATTATAGTGATTCTGAGAGTGACCTCGGCAACATAGAGGACTATGATGAATACATTGAAAGTGTCTGCTCTATTCTAAGAGGGCTCAAACCATTACTTACTGAAAGAGCGTATCTTACAGTAGTAGTTCAGAACATGAGGGATGTCGATGGTATATTGAAAACCATTGCATGGGATCTGGCCAAAAACCTGTCGCAGGATTATAAGCTCAGACAAGAAATGATTTGGTGTCAGGATAATAAGAAGCTAGGATGTTGGGGATACCCTACCACATATGTATCAAATGTTCATCATCACTATTGCATTATACTGCAGAAGAAAAGAGATTCCTGACTTCAAGGTGCAAGCATAGATATGCTTTCAATCCTAGTGTAGTAAGAGGAGTGCCGATTTTTATGGAAACCGCAACGATAAAGGATATCGACAAAGATAGACTTCTTGTATTGCTCGATTCATTCCCAAAACTCTGGAATAAAAACAAATCCATACTTGACGCCAAATTGACTTCACTGCTACATAAGTCTGGAGAAACTGATGAACTCTTTTTTGCTGTAAGTCATTTCACCATGGGTAATGGTCTTCTCATAGTCTTCGTTGATTTTCAACGAAAATTAGGTACAGCAGTTTTTGAGGTCCATGGCTATATTTTATCCGTTGAAGGAATTCGTGGAAGAAACCAATTTGCTGAACAAAAAATGAGGGATATAATTCTGGGACATGCTGGAGAACCTTTCTCGACACTGTCTACCATAGTTGAAGATGAAATGTTTGAATGCCCTGACTGCAAGGCGAAGTATGCACTCAAGACAATGAGAATATCAAGCGATGGACGTATTGAGTGTCAGAATTGTGGACGTTTGGTGCACTTTGAACTGGAGGATTGAAAAGATGAAGAATGAATTTCCAATAACACCATTAGCGAAATATTCTCTCAAGGTCATATTGATTTGAAGGGGAGATGGAATAGAATGGAAGCAATTGCACTACATGACATTGAAGAGAATGAATTGAGATCTCTATTATTCAACTTCCCTGAGATATGGAAGAAGAATAGTGGCTTCTTTGATGCTGGACTAATGCAGGTTTATGGAAACTTCGGTGAAACAGAAAACTTCGTTTTTGGTGTCCACATTTTTACTCACGGAAATGGAGCAGTGCTGTTCATCATCCTCACCGAATATCTCAGAGATTCTCGTATTGCATCCTTCAACATCAATGCAAGGAGCATAACAGGTCTGTTCAGTCCCTCTGTTCACAAAAAGGGAGAAATCAAACTGCGAGAGATTCTGGAGAAAATGACCTATGAAGACCTAGAAAAGTTTGCCATTGTTGGGCAACATCTGGAAGATGACAGTATTTTCATTTGCCCAAGATGCAAGGCGCAGTATCTTATGAGGGTACTCCGAGTGACAACTGACGGAAAGACTGAATGCCAGAATTGCAATGGATTGTTTAGCCCAGAGGAGATAGAGATCGCTCGAAAAGCAGCTTCATACGATTCATAAGGAGCGTGTTTTCGACATATCCTCATGTCTAGCGACATCCGCGAGCTAACTCTGGAAGACGAAGAACAAGTGAAAGACTTGTGCGAAACAATATGGAATGGCAATGACTATGTTCCTGAGGTTTTCACTCATTGGCTTTCCAGCCCACAAACACATACTCTTGGAGTGTTTATTGCTGATGAACTGATAGCATTTGGTAATCTCGAGAAACTTGAGAATACTAATATTGCTTGGATTCAGGGACTTCGTGTGAAGGAAGGCCATAGAGAGAAGGGTAAAGCTACTGCTATTGTGTGTGCTCTTATTGAAGCCGCAAAGAAATTGGGTATCCGGCACCTTTGGTACGCTACAAGCTCACGTAATGTTGCCTCGATGAGGGTGGCAATAAAATGTGGATTTCACATAGCTGATAGAACAGGCTACTTCCGTATTTACCAACCATTCCCGCCTCATTCAAAACCCAGTGTTAGTATTGTACCCCTAAAAGTCAGTCCTGAGAGGTTGCATGAGCTTCTTGAAGAAAATCCCGAAATTGTTGAGAGTGACACATTTCCACTAGCCTGGCACTTTGACTTCAAGACTCTTGAGGGCCTCAACAGGCTTTTGAACGAGGCTATTGTCAAGGTCGTCATAGATGAAACTGGGAAACTCGAAGCGATTTATTGTCTAGTTGAAAGAGAGAGGAAAGAAGAGAAGACCGCAGCATACACAGTCTTTGCAACGAACAGAGCCATCTTTGTAGACATCATGTCACGGATGATAGACCAGGCTGAGGCAATCAAAGCTGACCGTGCTGTGTTCTTTCTGGGTTCCAGAGTGTCAGAGTGGGCGCAAACCCTAGGCTATGTTGATGAGGAGTTTGTCGGCAGAGAGTTTCTCCTCTATGAGTTGGACCCTGCTGGGAAGTGACTCTCTCAACCAGATCCAGCAGTTAATCTTTTTCTGATCAGTAGGATGAGTATAAAGCCTGATACTGCAACCAGAGTGAATACACCAACCATGATAACGATGAACATGTCAGAAGGGAGACCCCCTTCGTCAGTCACAATGACCTCTATAGCCATGGTGTTCATATTGTCGTAAATGTCGTAAACTGACACAAGAAGCCGATATGAACCTACGCCAAGCTGAATCACACTTGAGAGCCAGCCTTCTGCGTTCATTGTGAACCTCGTATCATTCACACTGTAGTGGTCAATGCCTGAGTAGTCATATGCAGACACACGTAGTTGCAGGACATCTCCAACATGGATAGTGATGTTGACATAGTAATCTAGCCACGCTGGCGGTGTTGTGTCTTGTACAATAACTGTCACAACTCCAGTAAGTGTATGACCATAGGGATCGATCACAGTTAGTGTAAGGTGATAGACACCTACATTAAGATCCACATGGTTGGTCAGCAAGCCATTTAGAGTAACTCTGAAAAGACTGTTGTTAACTGAGAAGGTGTTGATTCCAGTTTCATCAAAGACTTCAAACTGGTGTGATAGGTCCTCACCAGCCTCAGCATATATCACGCTTGGCGCACTCACCCACACTGGAGCACTGGTGTCCTCCACGGGGAAGAAACTAGTATCAACCACTGCTCCATCCTCATCATGGGCCGCAATTCCATTGCTTCGAAATACTGCTATGTGCCCCCCAACAACGTCACTGAACAGCGTCCATACAGCATATCCATTCCATATTGTATAGCTACTGACATAATAGACATCGGACCAGGTGTTCCAGACCATTGAATCACCAATCAAGGCTTCTGTGCCAGTTGATATGGGACTATTCAGACAGCTCAGGAAGAAGAGGTGCATACCTATTCCACCCATTGTGTCATTCGAAATGTATCCGTTCAGGATGTTCACATAAAGAGTCCCATAGTATGTATCGACCAGTTCTCCCTCCTCAAACCAAGCCTCGACTACATCAACCTCCACCTCGAAGGTAGACATCATCTCACCAAATGTGTAGTTTCTATGATACTGATACATCCCATAGTCGGTAATCCAATTGTAATAGTCACCTGATTCGGGTCGTACTATTGGTACAACATCTACGGACTGAAATGTAACTGAGGCAAATGATGAACTCATGTCCCACCACCAAGCGAAAATCGAAATCTCATTCGTTCCATTCTGGAAGACCGGGACCATGAACTCCGGCTTACCAAGATAGTTGACTGTAGTTGTGTATTCACCGTTCACATAGACGTCGATATGATCCAGATCATATATTGCATCAGCTTCATACTCAACAAAGACAGTCCCTCCACTCACAATCTCGCTGGTTGTTGGAGAAAGTATCAAGAAACCCCGGGGCTCTTCGACATAAACCAATCGTGTCATAGCATTGTTTCTAGTTGAAGATTCTTCTGGCGTAACCTCCACAAATACTGCAAGATTGCGGAATCCAGCGGCACTGGGAGTCCATTTATACACCAGGCTCTCACTCTCGAAAGGATCAAGCATCGGTATATAGAATAGGTCAACTTGCAGGTCATCAATGAGGAGTGTGAGGAAGATGTCATACTCGGTGTTGTTACCGGTGTTGACAACTGTGGCAGTTATATCAACAGATACACCAATCCAGGCAACTTCTGGAGCTAGTAGAGAGGCTGAGAGATCGTGCTCGGGAATCTCAGAAACGAATTGAAGACCGAGCTCTGAAGCTCCACTCAGAGATGAAGCGGGGTAGGAGTTGAAGTGAATTCCATCACCATGATTGAGGCCTATCGTAGCATCATACACAGTGTACATGGTGAGGTAGTTGAACTCAATCAACCCGTTTATGTGGAGGACAACCTGGAAGGTCCCGATAGCTGTCCCCCCAAGGTATTCGTAATCGTCGAACTGAATTACAACCCTCTCAGGTGTTTCCCACAGATAGATGTTGTTCCTAGCCCGTAAGTCATCCCACGCTGGTGCCATACAGTACGCATATGCTGGATTGCTGCTTGGGAATTCAGGATTGACATAATCGTACGGATACGAGTTTGTGAAACTCAACCAACCATTACTGCTTACATAGACAGTTCCAAAGAAATCATCATAGTATGGAAACAAGAATGGCAAAGTAACTGCAACATAGGTGTCATCACCATATACACCGAGATTGACACCATTGGCAACAGCATCATACCAATTGTAAATACCCTCCACCATGAGGTAGTTCTTGAGGAACTTTATGTTGACCCACTGAGATATCTCATTATTAGCATACGAGTCCTCTCCTGCGACAGGGTCCACAACTGCTGTTAAACTATACATTGTTTCAATGGTCGGCGTCCAAGTGTACTGGAAGGTGGTAGAGGTACCAGCCTCAAGCAAGGGCACATCCAATGAATCAACCTCCAATCCATCAATCAGCAGTTTAGCAGTGACATCTATTTCATCGAAAAGACCCTTATTGTGCACCGTGACATTGAGCAGTATTGCTTCCCCAGGATTGCTCTGTTGCGGAGCCTCCAAACTCACAGCCAAATCATGCTCTGGTATCACATACTCTGACCAAAGGATAGCATTGTAGACAAGCTGACAATCATCAGAATGACCCATGTATTCTGGTAGGTTGGAGAAGTATACAATGCCGCGATAGGTGAGGATAGCGGCATACCCAACTGAGTCTTGAGCGAGGTATGAAGCCCCTCGGAGAACACTGCCATCCCAAAAAGAAGTCAATGGATAAATGGTACCTCCAAAATACGGTACGTAGGGATTGGATACCCCATTGAACAGAGGATGTTCAGTGTCTAGGATATTGATAGTTAGAGGATCGAAATATTGAGCATCCATTGTTATATCATCAACAAGACCCAAGAAGGAGTCCCACTCCGGATTAAGATATCATGCTGTGGAACTGATTACTAGACCATGGCCAGCCTCTGTATAGCTCTTAATGGCATTGATCTCAGTTGATGAATAGATGTCTGTTTGATAACCGAGGTAGAGAACATCAGCATCAAGTTCCTCTAGCTTCTCTAGGGTCACCGACTCGGTAGCGAAAGTCGTATAGTCAATATAGAGAGGCATCTCACCATAGCTCTCCCAGTTGTTCATCAAATGGTCCCAAATGAACTCCTCAGGATACATGGTCCCATAACTTGGTAAAACAACCACTGTGAAACGGACTGGTATACCTATCACTGAGCCTATGTAGCCCGAGAGTTCTCCATTGACATAGATTATGCCAGCATCATTGGGAGTGAGTGTGAGGTCTAACATCCCTGAGGAGTTAGTGTAACCAAATACTGAGTTCCCCAGACCATTCGCAGTAATGTAGCAGCTGACCAAAGGAACATGCTCAAAGTAGTCAGTCGCAGTAATAGTGACAGTCTGAGTTTTATATGGTCGGAGGAATGAAGGTACCGCTTGGAGGGTAACAATTGGTGTATCATAAACCATGATATCTGTGGTGAAATTTAGGTAACCACCCTTTGTGACGTTCACTGTGATGACACCTTCACTCGATGGATTGATGAAGATACTACATGTTCCATCAGACTGTGTTGTGTTCGATGCAGAGATACCACAACCAAGCATGTTAATAGCTGCATCTTTGATTGGAGTATCTGTGGCTGCGTCTGCAACTTCAAAATAGATTATTTCTGATGTCCAAGTCTGGAGTGCATCATCAGAAAGTGTCACAATCAGTGATGGTTGAAGAAGAAATGCAGCAGCATTCTTTACAAGTAGATCTCGAGTGGCTCTGTTGGTGATTGCATCGATTGAGAATCCAATGAACACGACGCCACCGCGTCCTGAGCCTGGTGCTAGACCACTGATTGCAGTCCCACCAACATAGCTCCCACCATAGGCTGCCGCGTGAACAGACTCGTTGAATGGATTAAATATATCAGCATATACCGTTCCCAATCCGTCGTCAAGAAGCACTGAACTTGGCATCCCTGACATTATTGGGTGAGTGCTTTTGACAAGTTCGAGAGAACCTGTATTCTCTGTATAGTCGACATAATCCACATGGAACAGATTTGGAAATCGTGCGTCTTCATACCCATCAAGTACAGTTAGAATGGAGGCTCCTTCGAAGAGGATGTTCCCACCTTCATTGTGATACTGATTAAGCACATCCAGTAGATAACTACTTGGACTGTTCAAAGGAAATCCGACATTGTCTCCAGTGGTCACAAAGACTGCATCAAATCCATGAAGATAGCTGATACTCGGTACCTGTTCATATCTTGGGTAGAAAATAGTGACATTATATTCATCCTTCAAGGCAAGGTCAAGGTCTCCCTGATTTGATGAGTCTCCCACATTATCATCAGCCCAGCCACCGGGGTAATCAATATAGTCAGTTCCAGTGTCATCCGCTATAATTAGTATGTCACCTCGATTCACCCGGATACTCGTCTCAGTCCCTCCAAATGTGGCTCCATTATCCAGTTGGATGTAGAGCCGCAGGTCTCCAAACGTAGTGAGATTTAGAAATGATGTGTAAGTACCACCTGAAACAGAGAAGCTAGAGGTCTGAATGACCGAACCACCTGAGTCTATGAGTGATGCATTCCCAGAGCAATCAGCACTTGCTGTCCCAGAGAACTGTAGATAGGTATGATAAATCGGATAACTGTCAAGTTGAAGTGTGACATCAACAGACCCAACATTGAATGAGGTCATACCTGTATATTCAAAGGGATCCGCCACTTGGGTTCTGACACTATATTTTCCAGGACGATTGCTTGTTTCGAAAGAGAATGAATAATGACCAAGTGAATCAGTGATCACGGGACTGCTAGTCATAACCGTGCCCATTGGATCAGTAACTGTAACAACAGCATGCGCGTTTGCAAAGGGAACGTTGTTATACGACAGACAAGTCCCATTCAGTTGTACTGTTTCTTGTATGTCAACCTCAGAAGCTTCAGTTGTGAAATTCTGTTTCCAATACATGTTCATCGACGGGTCACCAAAGTATATCGCCTGATAGACAGTTTCCAGAGTTGCGGCTGAGGAGATGTCAAAGGTAGTGATCATATAGTTGAGAGCATCTTGGAAAGCCATCTTGGGATTGACCTCTCGTTCAGCAATCGCCTCTCGGAGGAAATAGTCCCAGAACACGTTATGGAACCCATCAAACGCATCATAGGAAGCCCAAGCCACACGAGTTGCTCCAATATACGCTGCAGCACCGCCATTCGGATTCCTGAAGAATGCCTCAGCAATCACAGGTTCTCCTAGTTCGTAGTCGAAAGCTGCAGTTTCACATGCCATTGCAAAAGCAAACATGGACATGTCGCCATTGGTCAGTCCGAGCACATCGTCAGTCATTAGGGCTCCGGACCATTGGTCATACGTACCGTGATCAAAGAAGTCTATGATGCCCACTCCGGAGTTGATTGCTGACACAATATTAGAAGTCATGAGAGACTCATCAGTTGAATAAAATCTTGAAACATCAAAGAATGAGTCGTAGAGGAATTTTTGGTTAAGCTCACCCTCTGTCATGACTGGTCCATCCCCATAGCCAAAGCAGTCGTTGGCTATGAGCATGAAATTGTCCATCCAATCTCCAGAAACAGGATTACTCTCATACTGAACGATGAGAGAGAGGACCCTCTCAGCTTCCTCGTGGGTCTGAACAGGAATTCTACCCACCATCAACTCAGGGAAGAAGTCAACCTCATCATCAATCTCACCATACTGATGATTGCCATTATCGTCCCAATTGCCATCAAGACACTCATAATACAAGTCAGTGGGCTCTGTGCCATTATCCAAACCAGGTCCAATGAAGGGATCTACAACCTCTCTAACAGGTACAATATCACCATCTCCAATAAGAAAGACGTATGATGTATGGTTTGCTGCATAGGATGCATGAATGAAGTTCCGAATCTTCTCCGGGGCATCGTAGCCAGAATAGGTGGCATAGATATCATCAAGGGTTTCGACAAACACATTGAAACCAAGAAAGGTCTTCCACGTCACGAAGTCAGCGATTGCTGTTTCGAATTCTGGTTGGATTATTATGGTATAGTTCACGCCTGAACCACTCCCACCATTGAAAGTCAAATCATCAAAGGTGATAGGAGCATCGAAGGTCACCTCGATAACAAATTCAGAATTCAATACTCCATTGCCTTTCACAGGATTATACTGGAATGGTTTTATTGTCAGGAGAAGTCCTTCATCATTTCCCTGTCTAACAACTCTATGTGTAGCTATCTCCGAATCAAGGTAAGAATCTTGATTGTAGAAATCTGGGTTGAAGAATAGCTTCGTGTCAGGATCAAAACCATAGTAGATCGCCACAGGTCTGGGTCCAGGAACTATATCCATCTGAGGCAGCCACTCGGACTCGATGCGTATAATTTCGACACCAGTAAGACATGTGTAATCTGGAATGTCAATGAGCAGATTCTTGTAGGGAACAACAGGAGATCCGTATACAGTTGACTGTTGAGTACCTGGTATCATGAATGATTGAAACTCTCCCTCCTCAAATGAATATGTGACGATTGCATAACTTTCGATGGAAACGCGAATCCTCAATGTTGAGCCCAATATCTCGTATTTATGGATGAGTCCTTCTTCTTCCTCAGTGTTTCCAGTCAATGAGTAACGAGCAAGAGATTGTGGTATCTCCTTGTAAGCCTCTAATTGGCTTCTGAAATCAATTGGTGCTTCTTCAAAACTATCTGCTTTGCGCTGATTTTCATGAGAATCAAGTGAAAGGGAACCTCTAGGGGAACTTTCTTGCTGAAGGTCTTCTACGATTCTCTCCTCTGCGACAACATCACCAATCAGTGAGATGCCAAGAAAGAAAGAGTTCAGGATTATACAGACTGCGATAATACTCAATAGATTTCTCAATCGATAACCAGTCAAATCTATTTCCTCAAGTCATTTGCTGGCGTGCTAGTTGAGGAGTGTTGATGGTTAGTTCGAAAGAATTGATTCAAAGAATCCCCTTCCTGTAGCACGACAGGATGTTTTTGGGTTTGAAGGCTTATAAAATCAGGCGTAAAATTCTTCAAAGAAAGAAAAGCAGGCTGGACTAGCCAGCCTATGTTATTTCGGTTCAAAGTGGACCTTCACATTGGGAGAAATGAAATATAACAGGACAATGATGCTCAGTATCACACCAGGCCAGTTAGAACCTGTGGCATAGAGGAAAATCGCTATGATATTGAATATAACTGTCATCATCCATGCAGAATAGTCCTGCTTCATGACTTGTGTGTACAACCAGAAGGCAACGACTGCAAGAACTATCCCCAGAAGGGCTAACTCATCCTCCCAGATGGCATACTCTACTCCACCGACTATCAGACCGGTAAAGGCTGCAATTAGGAGCAGCCAGCCAGCTTGCGTCACCTCTTTTGGTCGAGGTCCTGCAGCCGCGCCTGCATCAGCCATCGGTATCTCCGTCATAATTAATCACCTAGATTTTCACCAATCTACGATGGACAATATTACTCTTTCGAGAGTTCGTCTATCTCATCATCCACATCTTCGTACTCGTAGAGTACTGACCAATGTGGAGCATATGAGATAGGCTCAAAATCTCTCGCCTCAAGATCAAGCGCCTCCACCTCTGCGACGATCTTCCGCAACGTGTATGACTTGACACCCTCCCATCGGAGAAAGTCATCGAGGTTTCGAGAGAACTCTCCCTGATAGCGTCCACAGCGCCCACTGCAGAACACCTTGGTTTCCTCGCGAATCTCCAGTACACCCTTGCACCACTTGCAGACTGCCTCAATCCCATGGGCATGTATCCGACCATCAATCAGTTGAACTAGAAGGACTGTGTCATCAAAGTCGCAGACACCCCACTCCTCATCCTTGCGGGTTGTCTTCTTCCAGAGCTTTCTCACAGGTTTCTGTTTTTTTGCCAAAGGCTTTGGTGAAGTAGACGTAGCATTGGAACTGGAGTTTACGGTTTTCTCCTTGGCGTCCTCAAATTCTGAAAGCCTTGTCTGGAAGCTACGCGTCATGATACTCTGTGCCTTTGAAGCATAGATAAACTCCTGTCATTTTTAACACAAATCTATGGCGGTTGCCTTAGTTGTGCTGCGATGGGAAGACGAAAGATTCCAAGATGAATAATACAGAGGAAATTGTATTGTTGAAGTAGTTAACTTGTTAACCCTGTTTTCAGCCCTTCCCTAATCCCCCCTGTAAAGCCACTAGAGGGGGCATACCCAGTTTCTGAGTTTCGTCTTTGGGGTATCGAAACCCAAGAATTTACCCCTCATATACCCAGATATCGAATACAGTGCAGTTTTCAACCGTGCGTCATATGTTTCCTCCCACTTCGACAAATCCAGATGAAAAACTCGACATTAGAAGAAATGCTCATAAGGAGCATTCGATGAAAACGGAGGGTGAGGAGATATTTCTTGACTGATTATCTTGAGAGCCTTAAAGGAGAAATTGCTACTGTTGTAAAAGCACTTGATAGATTCTTCGATGATAAAATTGACCAGGTTACACAATATGGACCTTGGCACAGACAATACTATTCCAACGTCAAGGAGTACATCATGAGAGGCGGGAAGAGACTACGCCCGGTTCTTGTTGTCCTTGGTTACAAGGCTGTGAAGGGGGACACTGTCCCAGACAACCTCTATACTGCCGCTCTCTGTGTAGAGATACTGCACAACGGTTCACTCCTGCATGATGATCTGATTGACCATGATGAAACCCGTCGCGGGGGCAAGACTTTCCACGCCACTTACCGTGACCTCTATCTTGAAAGAAAGAAGGATGCAGAGGCAGCCTTTGACCATGGCATGACAATGGCTATACTTGGTGGTGACTCTCTCATCAATCTTGGAGCATCAGCCATCACAGCAGCTAAACTGGATGGTGATATCTCCGCACGTCTCCATGACCTCTACGAGTTCTCATTTCAAAACCTTGTTGATGGTGTCCTTCTAGAGATGAACATGATCACTGACAAGACTGCGACGACCAAGACCTATCTTCAGATGGTCCGCATGAAGACCGCAGTTCTATTCGACAGGTCACTCATGATGGGAGCAATCATGGCAAGAGCAACAGACTCTCAACTCAGAGCCCTTGAGGAGTTTGGAATCAAGGTCGGACAAGCATTCCAGGTGCAGGATGACATACTTGGCTCCTTTGGCGACGAGGAAAAGGTCGGTAAATCAGCAAGTGGTGACATTCGAGAGGGCAAGAAGACCATGCTGGTCTTTGAGGTATATGCAAAGGCAAACGACAAACAACGCAAGGAGTTTGACAGACTTCTGGGCAAGTCTGGCATAACAGAGAAGGAGATTGAACGAGTTCGAGAGCTCTTCCAAGATACTGGTGCCTTGAAGACCACGCAGAAGAAGATGTCCGAGTTACTAACTGAGGGTCAAAAAGCACTAGACAAAGCTGAACCACCACTGAATAAAAAATACAAGGAGTTTCTCATTGGTCTCTCAGACTTTCTTGTCCAACGGGACTTCTAGATGTTCAATCTGGCGTAAAGGCACAGGATTTTATTACAAGATTCGACTCGCCAATTCGTGGTTATGATGACATATCGGATGCGCAACTACAGCTTCAACAATGACCTACGCTCAGCACAGAATTTCCTATGGGAAATCTTCAAGCATTCCGGTAAACATTACGCATCGCTACCCTCAAGATTGGAAAACGAACGATATGGACCGTGTGGAGACGAGGACGAGCGCGAGGATGATAGCAAGCTTAGGATTTGGGAGATTGATGATGATGCAAAGCCAAAGATAGTAGCGCTGACCATCCTAGAGGAAAACGGTGTAGCTTCGTTGTATGTACATCCTGAACACTATGAGTTACTGAGAGAAATCATTCCTAATGTTGAGGAACAGAGAAGGTTGACAGGTAAAAAAGTTAAAGGGGTTCTAAAGATTGGAGTTACAGTTCCAGAGAGTTTTAAAACTCGAAAAGAGATTCTTAGAGAATTTGGATATGAGAAAGGAAAACTATGGGAGCACAATCAAGTCCGACCTCTTGACCTTCCGCCTCCAGATTATCAACCTCCAGAGGGATACATCGTAAGACATGTGAAATTGCCAGAAGACTTCGAGCCATATAGTGAGGTAGTGAACACTGTCTTCTCGCACTGCAATATGACGGTGAAACTAGCAATGCTCTACACTGAGGCAGGATTCTACAATGACGAGCTTGACCTAGTTGTTGAAGCTCCTGATGGTAGTTTTGCAGCCTTTGTTACTGTGAGGATTGACCCAGTTACTAAGATGGCTGAACTCGAACCAGTAGGAACGCATCCCGACCATAGAGGCAAGGGTTTCGCGAAAGCTGTCTGTGCTGAGGGCATTCGTCGTGTCCAGAAGTATGACCCTTCTTGCATCGTCATCTTAGGAGCAGCTGCGACTGCTGCTGCTGCAGGTCTCTACGCCTCACTAGGCTTCGAAAAGGAAGACGTCTATATCTGGAAGAAAACACTGTAAAAAGGAATGTAGGATGAGAATGACCTCCTAACAGGTGTTCATGATTCTCATCCCAGCTGCGCGAGCTAACTCTAGGGTACGAGAGCTCTCACGAACTGACCCTCGTCCATTCATTCCGGGAGCAACAATGGTCTCTACATATTTCATTCCAAGGTAGTTGCAGATGTCCCTGAGCATCCCAATGATATGTCTAGCATAGTGCTCATCTCCTCCACCCATCGGGATTGCAACGATCACTTCTTTTCCCTGAAAACTCCGTTGATCGATACCATACCATCTGTCCAGAAAAAGCTTGAACTGAGCAGTAGGCCCCCACCAGTAGATTGGTGTGCCCAGCACCCAGACATCAGACTTCTTCATCAGGATCAGGAGTTTTTCCATATCGTCCTTCTGGACGCAAGAGCCAGTTCGTTGGCATCCGTTACATGCCTGACAGGGAGCAATCTCTAGATCGTTCAAAATGACTTTCTCTGATGTCGCTCCCTGCTCAACTGCCGATGCCAGGATGGTATCCACTAGAGTTTCAGTGTTACCTCCACGACGAGGACTTCCAACAATGCCCAAGATGTGTTTGTCTTTGTATGGCATCATTCACTATACTCCCACTGATTGTTTTCTTCTGGTTCTACTCGACTTTGTACCTCATGAAGAGTTCAAACTCATCAAGCTCTGGTGAAATCTCAGCCATGCCACTGGCCACAGCCCCTTCAGTAGAGAAGCCAAACCCTACTCTGATGGGGATGTCTTTCCAACCTGCACTCTTCACCTCTTTAGCAATCTCAACAACGAGTCGCTTCCAAGCATAGTTGTAACCTGGTCTGATGGCAGTGAACCGCATCATGATGCGTTCCTCATCGCCAAGCAAAAACGTTCCATTGGGTTCCATCCTGAGGACTGCACTTGCTGCGACGACCTTGTCACCATCAAGAAGCAAAACTGCATGTCCATCCTTGAGAACTCTGTTCTCAAAGTAGTTCCTGAATCCTTCCTCATCAGGAAATGCGCCTCTTAGCTGCTGGTCGGAGAGTGCAACCTCTATCAGGAGGTCAATGTCATCCTTAGTGGCTGGTCGACTGGTCAATTTTGCAGCAGCCCCCTCAACTTTCTTTGAGGCCATCTTCCCCGCATCAAGGTCCTTTGTGTATCGATACACTCGCTCATGCTCCTTGAAGCCTTTATCCTCAAAGAACTTGATCTGCTCCTGGGCAATCTTAGATGTGAGGACTATCCCAGTGCGAATGTCTTTGAGCTTCTTGTCTTCCTTCAGGTGTGTGAATAGCTCATCGAAGATCTTCTCCTTCGCCTCAGAGGGACACTCTGGGAACGACCAGGGATACCCTATTCCACCCTCTAGTGGATTCTCATCATTGACCCATGAGGTGACATATGCAAGTGGCGCTCCCTCCTTGGTTAATACATAGCGTGTGGAGTCCTCTCCACGCTGGATATTTCTCGGCTTGATCTCCTCCGGTCTCGCTGGGAGACCTGATACACCAGTGTAGATCTTCGCCTGGGCTTCCTCTAATTTCTCATCGGGATTCCATTTTTTGTAAACCACGTTCATCTCGTTTCCTCCTCTAGTTTGTTTGCAAAAGCAATTGAACAACATGAAATGGTTTTTCTAATAAACCTTCTTCCTTACGATGCTTGAAAAGACAAACTTATATTGGATATTGGTGTGCTATGTAAACTATCAGGCAGAAACACAATGTAGTGTGTGTTAGGTTAAGTGTAGAAAAAGAGGAAGTGGAAGAGCCAGTATTACTAGCATCTTCCAACACAAATTCTTGAGTGTTTCACTCAGAAGTCATGGGTATAAGCTTAGTTGATTCAAAGGATGTACGTACTTCTTCGAGGTGCTTTGTGAGTTCAATATATTCATCATCACTGTGAAGTCCTTCAACAGTTGTCTTGTAGTCATTCTCATCCCTAAATTTGGAGAGATAAAACACCTCATCCCTATCCTCAGCGTTCACCCAGAAGCCTACGATATCCACTTTGTGTCTCTCATAGACCTTTTCGAACTTCTTTCGCAAATCATCCATCTCTTCACCAGATCTGGATTTTGAACGATATAACATGTACATAGCCATGATAATCACTAATATTTCACTATAGTTAATTTTCTTATAATCGTTTCGACATGTGATTGATAGATTAAGAGGAAGTATCTTTATGCATTGTCAGATTGAGAAAGCATTCCACCAACTTACTCGTAACTGAGGATATTGAATCAGAGTTATGTCTAGCCATCTCCCAGATGTAATCACGCAGCCTTCTAGAAACACGAGATGAGGTCGGTGGCTTATCTGAGTTTGTTCGGATTGATATGTCAATCTTCTCCAACTCCTCCTCTATCCGACTGAATGTTTCAATATCACAGGTCAATCCAGCATTCATTCCGCTCTGTAGTATATTGTACCCATACGCAGTGAGCCAGAGATTTTTCAGATTTACAGAGTCCTCACTGACCTTTACTCCTGCGTCTTCAATCTCCTTTCGTCTAAGTGTGATCACATGATCAATTCGTATGACAAATTCTGGATGTTCCATCATTCGCTCTATATCAAAACCAATTGTAGTGCCTTCTCTGTCAATCTGCTCACAAATCTTCTTTCTCACATACTCTTGGATTTCCCCCTGCCCCTGTGGACCTTCAATTCGAGGCAATATATACTCAAGATGCTCTTTGGTAGATCCATCCAAGAATCCCATCCAAGACAGACCTAATGAAGAGAGGAGGGATTGTAGCAAGTGGATATGGATCCAACGATGACCTTCGTTTTGAAAAAGTGTAGCAATTTCACGAATAGAAGCTGGTTGCGTATTGGGAGGAAAAGAAAACCCTTCAGCAAATTTAAGGACCTGCTTCATCTGATTTCGATACGGCGTTTCATCAGGCACCGGGTCAAGCACCGCATAGACCATACAGGAATCTCCAACCTCAATCAGTATATCATATGAAGCCTTTCGAATGGTTCTGACTGGAGTCTTCGCGAATATAATGACAGCAGTCAGAAATCCTTCAACCAGCTCCGGGTCTACAGTGAGCTCATCGTTTTGTTTATGCGCAATAGGCACTGCGCCTTCAATTCTTACGACTCCCACATGCTTGACTTTCTGAGCGTCAAAAGGCAAGGCAAAACAACTCCCATCCCACTTGTGGTCTACTATTCATCTTGATGTACTATTATATTCTCATATGAAATGGAAAATCCACTGTTTATTTGTGAAACAATTGCAGCTTTCTTTCGAATGGAGGCCAATGTCTATGTTTCTGGACCCATTTCTTGTTCTTGTAGCTCTCTTCGAAGTACCTTGCCTACAAGTGTTTCAGGCAGCTCTTTCCTGAATTCCACTTCCTTCGGTATCTTGTAGGGAGAGAGATTGGTCCGGCAAAACTCCCTAATCTCTGCTTGGAGCTCTTCACTCGCTTTGTATCCATCTTTCAAGACAACATACGCTTTGACAATGTCATTGCCCATTATCTTAGAATCCGGCAGACCAACAACAGCCGCGTTCTCGATGGCTTCATGTTCAAAGAGGACATCTTCGACTTCCCTTGGATAGACCTTAAAGCCACTGACGTTAATCATGTCTTTCTTTCTGTCCATTATAAAGAAGTATCCGTCCTCATCCATCCTCCCAATGTCTCCCGTCAAGAGCCATCCATCTCTGATTTGGTCAGCAGTTGCCTCGGGTTTGTTCCAATAACCCATCATCCTCTGTGGACCTCTGATGATGATTTCACCTGTTTCTCCGATAGGCAGGATTTTTGTATGGTCTTCCACATCTACGATTCTGACCTCTGTGTCAGGAAGTGGTATTCCGATGGATCCAATCTTTCTGGTTCCACTGATGGGATTGCTGTGAGTCACAGGAGAGCACTCAGTGAGTCCATACCCCTCGATAATGACACAGCCAGTTCTTTCCTCAAACTCATGCAATACTTCTGGAGGCATAGCTGCTGCTCCGGTGTTGCAAAATCGGATGGATTGAAGGTCGTTTGCATAGTCCTCCAGGTCATCTCGTTCCAGGAGACGCATGTACATTGTTGGCACACCAGGGAACATGGCTGGTTTGGTATCACGAATTATCTCGAACAATGACTTATGATCCCGTGCATCTGGGTTCAGTGCTATTCTAGAACCATTGTATATCCATACATTCATACAGACCGTCATTCCATAGATGTGAAATAACGGTAAATTAGTAAGTCCGGTGTCCTTTCCTCGCTGCATTTGCGAGGACACTAAGGTGTGTGTAGCAATAGCATTGGACACTAAGTTATAGTGGGTAAGCATTGCTCCCTTTGGAAGTCCAGATGTACCACCAGTGTATTGAAGCACTGCAATCTGTTCCCTGGGATTAATCTCAAACTTTGGTGGGTCTGGTTTTGTTTTACTGATTAGATTTAGGAATTGCATGGTACCAGCGATCTCAGGGGGGTCTCTAGGAGCATTTGGTATGTAATCCATCACACTGGTGATGATGATGTTCCGAAGTCTTGTTCTGTCCTTGATGTTGTTGATCTTCTCGAGCTGGGCATCCCATGCGATGATTGTTTCAGCACCTGAGTCATTCAACTGATATGCCAGCTCGGGCTCAGTTAATAATACACTGCAGGCTGTGACAACTCCACCAGCTTTCAGAATTCCATAGAAGCTGAACAGAAACTGTGGAAAGTTGGGAATCATAATCGCGACAGTGTCGCCTTTCTTCACACCCAGATCTCTCAAAACAGTCGCAAGTCTATCTGCAATGTCTTTGAACTCCTTGTAGGAAATCTTCCGTTTCTGGAACCATATTGCAGTTTGGTTGCCGAAGTCTTTGGCAGTATTATCAAGAAACTCGTAGAGATTTATCTCGGGATAATCTATTCTCTCAGGTACACCTTCATCGTAAAATTTTAACCATGGTTTAGATGCGTATGGATCTTCGGTCATTGTTGTTTCACCTGCTAGATTATTCTCCACTTATTAAGTCGAGTGCCTCTTGAGCAGCCTCAGCAACAAAATCCTTTTCATCATGTGACCTCATTTCCAACGCTGAAATTACTTCGTTACTTGCGACGCCTATATATCCAAGAGCTTCTGAGGCTCTCCATCGAACTTCTGGCTGTTTGTCATTCAGCGTATCCAACAAAGAGTGAATTGCATCTGATGCTCCTGGACCTAGTTTTCCCAAGCTCAATGCTGCTTCGCGACGCACCTCTTTTTTGTTATCAACGAGCGCGTCTCTCAAGGCCAATATCACAGGTTCATCAGGTAGTCCTATCTTACCTAATGCTCTGACTGCTTCGACTCGAATCTTGGTCCCACCCTCTTTCAGAGTTTTAATCACATGTGGGAGGGCTGATTTGGCCTCCTGCCCAATCCCTCCAAGTGCAGAGAGGATCTGTGTCTTCATCTTATTATTTACCAGATCGTATGATTGAACCATGGCTGGGATTGCTTCCGGTCCTATGTTTTTAAGAGCGTCAGCAGACTTTCCACGAACTTTCTCATCCTTATCAGAAAGCAATGATGCAACTGCTTGGATCACGTTTGGTTCGGTGACTTTCATTTCACCAAGTGTTTCAGCTACTCCCTGTCGAACAATTGGATTGTCATGATTCACGACATCCAGAAGAGCAGGGATTGCTGAATTTCCAATCTGAGAGAGTGTGTTTATAGATCGATGACGCACTCTCCAGTCTGGATCTTCAAGGGCTTTAACAAGAGCCGGAATGGCTTCAGCTGAGCCTTTTCCAATTCCATCAATGGCTAGAGCCGCCGCATTTCTTACGGTCCAACTGGGATCTTTGAAACATTCAATCAAGTTAGGGATAGCTGTATGAGCTCCTGCACCCATCTTACCAAGCGTGTTGACTACCTCAGTCCTTATTTCTTCGTCCTTATCTCTTAATGTCTCAATCAGACTAGACATTGCGACATCTGTTGCTACTCCAATTTTCCCAAGAGAAATCGCTGCTTCTTTCCTTATAGTCGCTTCATCATCTTTAAGCAATTTTGAAAGCATCGGGATTGCATCAACTGCTGCAGTACCAATTTTTCCAAGTGACTTGGTGGCTTCTCTGCATATACTCCAATCATCATCTTCTAAACAATCGATTAAACCGGAAACGCCATCAGCGGCTTTTTCGCCTAGTTCACCTAGAGTTAGGGCTGCATTGAATCGGACAGTACGGATTTCACTACCTAGATACTCAATAAGCTCTGCTGTTACTGCTGGGTCTTTTTCGGCTCGAGCGACAACTAATTCGACTTTTGCATCACGCAACAATTGTTCAAGAGTAGCTGAGATTTTGATTCCTCCTATATCCCTAAGTATACCTTCTTTATACGAGGCTCTCTTTCGAGCTCCTCTCTGGTACCGCTCATCTCTATCTTTCCTTCCTCAAGGACATAGATGTTGTCAGAGACTTCCATGGCTAAGACCGCATCCTGTTCCACCAGGAGTGTTGTTGTTCCTTCGTGTTTGATCTGTTGAATAGCTTC
>JAEORX010000208.1 GCA_016840685.1 Candidatus Thorarchaeota archaeon | reverse complement strand
TTATTCGATGTGCCTAATACTGCAATACTTTGAGATTCAAGAACCTTATCGATTCGCTTCCTCACTTCAGGATTGAACTCCATGAAAATCACTCCTCTTTGTACGAACATTGGGAAAGATGAATCCTTTGGAATACACCTATCCGAAGATTGATTACTACAGTCAATAAAACATTGTCGAGATAGTATGAAAAGATTTCCAGTCCTGCAAAGTGAGAATCTGAATCGAGAGAATGTTGAGATACCCACACAGCTTCGTGGAGAAGTCAATCTTGTATTAGTAGCCTTTCAACAATGGCAGCAGGGACTGATAGATGGCTGGATTCCTTTTCTGGAGTCTTTGGTCAAAGAACATGATAGATTCGACTACTATGAACTTCCAACAATTCGAAAGATGAACTTCATCTACAGAAGATTCATAGACGGTGGAATGAGGGCGGGGATTCCATCAGAGACTACTCGGGGGAGAACAATAACTCTCTACATAGATAAGGATCCCTTCAAAGATACCCTCGATATCACTACTGAGGAAACTATCTACCTATACCTCATAGACAAAAAAGGAACGATATTCTGGGAAGCTGAGGGGTCACTGAGTGAAGAAAAGGCAATCTCACTTGAAACAACACTTAGGGACATACTCGATGCCAAATAGCAAGACTTGAAATTGTATTTTTACTCATCAAAATTATAATGAGGAAGATACTAGTTTTAGGTTCAACAGGATACGTGGGATCAAGGCTTGTTCAAAAACTGCTTGATATGGGATATAGTGTACGCGCGGGTTGGAGAACAAGAAGCAAACTAGAAGCGCAACCTTGGAGGAATCGCCCAAATCTTGAAACTGCTCATGTTGACGTCCTTAACACCACTCAATTGAGAGAGGCAATGAAAGAACGCGATGTGGTTTTCTATCTGATTCATTCAATGTATTCAGGAAAAGAATTCGAAGAAATGGATAGAGTGGCTGCGAGGAATTTAGTATCACTCTCAGATGAAATTGGAATTAAGAGAATAGTCTACCTAAGTGGTCTCGGCAAGGAAGATGATAATCTGAGCAGACACCTTCGGTCTCGAAAGGAGGTGGACAAGATACTCAGAACAGGCAAAACACCAGTCACCACCTTCCAAGCAGCAATGATCATTGGTCCAGGTTCTGCATCATTTGAAATAATGCGTTTTCTTGTTGACAGGTTGCCAGTGATGATAACTCCCAGATGGGTGAGAACTAGGACACAACCCATCTCGATTGAAGACACAGTACTCTATCTTGTGAAATGTCTCGAGAAACCTGAAACGGTTGGTGAGGTTTTCGATATCGGAGGACCTGAAACTACAACCTATCATGACTTAATGAGAACCTATGCAAAAGAAGCCGGAAAGAAGAGAAGAATTGTCGTTCCTATTCCTCTCCTGACACCGTGGTTGAGTAGTTATTGGTTGGCGTTGATCACCCCAATTCAAGCTGCAATAGCTCGACCTCTTATTGAAGGATTAAGTCATGAAACGGTATGTAGTGAAAACAGAATAAGTGACATCATTCCTCAGAAACTTCTAACTATTCGAGAATCGATTCATCTGACTTTGGCTTCAATTGACTCTTCGAAAAGAACAAATTGACCCAATAATTGTTTTTGTAAGCAATATTTACTTCATAATACTAATAAAGTGAAGAATATTTGAAAAAATAGGTTGTGGGATTCATGGTATGGTTGGAAGCAGTCCTTGCATCAGCTATAGGTTATCTATTGGGATCAATATCTTTCACAGGTATAGCAATTAGATATTTTGCCACTGAAGAACAAAGAGCCAAAATTCAACACCCATCTATACAAACTGGTGAAGAGGAAAGAGAACCCATCTATGGAGCATATACAACAAATCGTGTATGGGGAGCGAAGGTAGGTATCGGCATCTCTTTGCTTGACATGCTTAAAGTAGGATTGCCAATGTGGATCTTCAAAGTGTATCTCTATCCAGGAGAGTACTATTTCCTGTTAGTCTCTGTAGCAGGATTGATTGGCCATAATTGGCCAATTTATTTCGGATTCAAAGGTGGTCGAGGGGTGGCCGTTGTCATGGCTAGCTTTTTTGTGATTGACTGGTTAGGTGCAATTGCAATACCATTTCTTAGCGCAATACTTGGATTGATGGTCTTCAGGAATATTGGCATAGCATACTTTGGAAGCACCATTCTGATGTTTCCATGGCTCTGGTTAAGAACATACGATTTGTTCTTCCTACTATGGGCATTTGCGGTTGTTGTCATCATGTACATAGCAATGCTACCAGACCGCAGAGCTGGCAAGCGAATTGAAGCGGAAAAAGGAGAGGATGCCAAAGATGAAGCTATGGATGCTTTACTCCCTGGAACTGTGGGGATGAGAAGTGCAGTGGAAAGACTAGAATCGTTAGGAATAAAGAAATATGGGGTCTCACTCCTTGGACTGATAATTCTGGTTGTCGTATTCTGGTTCCTGCCATTCCTACCCTTCTGATGAAACGGATGTGATTATTATTTCTACAGAAACTAAAACAACTACTGGCATACCTCTAATTCAGTTACTGGATCTTGAAAAGCAGTATTTGATGGGGAATGTCCCCGTTGATGCTCTATGTGGTATCAATCTTTCAGTCGAACATGGAGAGTTCATTGCTATTCTGGGACCATCAGGAAGTGGCAAATCAACAATGCTGAATATGATAGGGGGCCTTGATAAACCATCAAAAGGAATCGTCAAGATTGATGGAGTAGATCTAACAACACTGAATGATTCAAAGCTTGCTAAAATTAGATTGAAGATTGGTTTCGTATTTCAGTTCTTCAATCTCATTCCAAGACTTAATGCACGTGAGAACGTAGAGCTTCCAATGTCAATCCAGGGCATAAGTCGAACTGAGAGAAGGGAGAGGGCAGAAAAGCTCCTAGAAACCGTTGGGCTGAAAGATAGAATAGAACACAAACCATCAGAGCTCTCTGGTGGAGAAAGGCAACGTGTAGCAATTGCGCGAGCATTGGCGAATAATCCAGATTTTCTGTTGCTGGATGAACCAACGGGGAACATCGATTCGAAGACAGCAAACGAGCTCTTGAAGTTGATTTCAGATTTGAACTCAGAGAAAAATGTAGCAATGGTCATGATTACTCATGACAATAATATAGCAAGGTATGCAAAACGTCAGATCCATCTGCTCGATGGAAAGATTGTGAAGGAGGTCGCAACATGAAGATTATCGACATCCTTTCCTTTGGATTCAATGCTATCAAGAGGAAAAAAGTACGAAACACTCTTGCTATTCTAGGTGTGGCCATTGGTATTGCGGCAATAATCTCATTGGATGCTTTGGGAGGGGGATTCCAAGAAATGGTTGACATGCAGTTCCAGAGGGGATTCTCAAGTGATACATTAATAATCACCACAAGGGGCATTGACTTCTTCCTCCCTGAGTCTGATTTCGAGGTCTATCTTAATGACACCGATTCAATTGAGGATATTGAACACGTCCAGCTCGCTACTGCTCAGATTCAACGTGCGTGTCTAGTAGAGATAGGAAACCATAGTTTCCAACTCAATGTAGTTGGGATAGATTATGAGAAATATGGGCAGCTATATCCCGACACTTTTTCACCAGTAAATGGGAGTATACCAACAGTCTATTACAATACTACAGTTGTGATAGGAAACGGGATTTACAATCCTTGGGACAATGGAACACTGACCGGATTTATTGGAGATAATCTAAATATCACTTGGATAACTCGGAATGGAACATTCATCGAAACAAAGAGCTATAATGCAACAATAGACGCAATACTTGGACAAATAGGAGCAATAAGCATTGGTGGTCCCACTGACTCATCCGTTTTTATTCCGCTCGAACAGGCAGAAGCCTTCTTCGAAACCTCGGTAGCAGACATCATTCTTGTTCAGCTTGATACAGATGATGAAGAGATTATCAATCAAGTTGCGGATAAGATAGAGGGACTCTTCAGTAACCAGATTCAGGTTGTCATCCCAAGTGCTCTTCTCAGCGCGATATCTACGATAATTGCCTCAATCGAATTATTTCTGGCGGCAGTTGCGATGATATCACTCATTGTCGCAGGCGTTGGCATCATGAACATCATGCTTACGACGATTCTTGAAAGGACAAGAGAGATTGGAATCCTG
>JAEORX010000037.1 GCA_016840685.1 Candidatus Thorarchaeota archaeon | reverse complement strand
AGGTAGGCTTTCGTGAAAACATGCTCAACAGGGAACACAGGAATCGTTTCACACTGTTCGGTGGGAAAACAACGCTCACTTACCTTCTGTCAGAAACCGCGATGGATGAGCAACTGTTTGCATTCTACTCTGCTGTGAAGAAGAATGCTAAAGGTGATTTGGTTGAAGACTTCAAGTCATCTGAGCTATATGAACAAGCAAAGGCTCGAGAGGACGAGCTCTTCAAGAAATTCGTCACCCTATATGAGCCAATCAGTATTCCTGCTGAGCTGAAGGACAGTGTCATGTCCATTTTCAAAGAGGAGATTGATTCTTTTGAGCTCTAGACCATTAAAGCAGCTAATTTGACAATGTATCAAGAATTTATACGCAAATGTGCATGTTTTCTATGTTGATACTCTATGAAAGTCGCATTGGTATTGAACACACGAAAAGATGAAACCGAGTTCGAGGTCGAATATGACCCTCCACATACTATCGAGATGATAAGACATGGAATAGAGGCAGCGGGTCATGACTATGTATTCATCGAGGCGGATGAGAACTTCCTAGAAACAGTCAGGCAAGCCAAGCCGGACCTTGTCTTCAACAGAGCTGAGGGTGTGCGTGGTGAGAGCCGGGAATCTCACATTCCTGCTGTTCTAGAAATGCTTGGAATTCCCTATGTTGGGGCCAATGTGCTCTCATCAGCTGTCTGTCTGAATAAGGGCTGGACAAAGAAGTTCTTGTCATTCCACAATGTATTGACACCGCAGTTTCATATTTTGTCCAATACAAGACAAGTCAACAAAATCGACTTCCTATTCCCTGTGATTCTGAAACCTAATGAGGAGGGGTCTTCAGTGGGTATCAATGAGGACAATGTTGTACATGATAGGAAGCAACTTGTCAAGAAACTTGGATCCATGCTGCAGGAGTATAAGCAACCAATCCTTGCTGAGCAGTTCATTCAAGGTCGAGAGTTCACTGCAGGTGTTCTAGACTGTCTAGGTCCGAAGCCTAAGGTCTTTGCTCTATTGGAGATAGACTTCTCAAAGTTTCCAGAAGAGCTAGCTGGAGTCTATGGACAAAAAGCCAAGACAATCTATGAAGGACTTGACCACTATATCTGCCCAGCAAAAGTCCGAAAAGACCTGAAAAGAAAGATAGAGAAGACATCTATCGAGATCTGCGAACTGCTGGAAGTCCCAGACTTTGCGCGAATTGATTATCGCATGGATGCAGATGAACAACTGTACTTCCTCGAGATCAATCCCTTGCCCGGGATGGACTTTGATCCGGACAATCAAGACATATCCTTCTATCCATTCATGGCAATGAAATCTGGTTATACCTATGACCAACTAATAGAGGGAATCATTCAGTCAGCAGCACGTAGATACGAATTGCAGAGTTGAACTCTGAGTGTGGGACAAACCATGGACTCTCACCCCTCACATGATGTTTGGGAAAAGATGAGGACGCAGCTCCTCCCCTTTTTCGGAGATGGGCTTCAACTTGTTATACCAACGTCATGGTCTGCACTCTATGAAGCGTGGTTCAAAGATATCGAGGTGGAGTCATTTAGAGAGTCCCTTCGGTATAGTACCGAAGAACTTGAAACAAGACTCGACAAAGCTGAGGTCTTACTTCTCTTCCTAGTAGCGAATGAGCGACCTGAAGGAGTGATACTAGGATATCCTATAGATCGGGAGCATGGAATGGTGTTCTATCTGGACACCTTTGCCACAAGAACCAGGGGAAAAGGCATTGGGAGAATAATGCTTAACTCCCTCATCCAATGGGCTAGGATAAATGGATTCCAAACAATTCAGCTAGACACTGAGGATGTGAATGAGGTGGGGCTTCCCTTGAAGCATTTCTACGAGAACTTTGGATTTGTAGTTCAAAGGTTGGAAGATGATGGCAATATCACAATGAGCCTTACTCTATAGTCCTCATTCTACTCGAAGTCTCTGCCTGTGAGTACTGCCACAAATGTTCCCTTCATCGTTACCTTATCATCAGCAAGGGCATGCATTACAGCAAGAGTACTAGCTGCTGCAGGTAGGACATAGAGACCCTCCTCCTGTCGAAGCAACTTTGAAAACTCCACCATCTTCACCTCGGATGCATAGTCAGCAAAACCCTTGGACTCGTAAATGGAGTCCAATGCCTCTTGACCATCATACGCATGCCAATTGGTGAGAGGTTCATTGAACTTGGTTTCCTTTATCTCATCTCTGCGAAGGTCTTGAATAATCCGACTATTCATTTTGAACGACTTGACGATTGGGTTACCACGTCTCGTGCTTGTAGCAACCATTCTTGGAAGAAATTGAATCTTGCCAGCCTGGAATAGTCGCTTGAATCCCAGATGAATTCCTGCTATTGTTGTACCATTACCAACAGGCACAAAGACGAAATGTGGAGGTCTCCGAATGTCTCGGTATATCTCCTGTGAAACATCAGCATAGGCTTCAATCGAGATCTCTCTGACACCATCCACTCCTGGGTTGGCATCAAACCAACCCTCCTCCTTCGCGGTCTTACTTGATAGTTCCACAAGGTCCTCATATTGACCAGGGGCAAAATGGAGCTCTGCCCCTGTTTCCTTGATTCGTTTCATCCTGTCCTTAGGTACATGATACCCCTCGGGGATGAAGATGTGTGATGGGATATCGAACACTCTTGCCGCCCATGCAAGAGCAGCACCAAAATTACCACAGGTAGCAGCTGTGACAGCCTTTGCATTTTTTTGCTTTGCAGAATCCATTATAGCAAGAGCAATACGATCCTTCTGTGTGCCTGTTGGGTTGCCACCTTCAAACTTCAGGTATAACCGTTCACACCCTACATGTCTTGCAAGGTTCTTCGACTCAATGAACGTTGTAGAACCAACGAATTCGCTCCACTTCACTTTACGTCCATTTCTCTTGACTAGTTTCTCGTAGTCCTCTGTCATTTTTCCTCATTGCCATCAGATTCTGTTCGTATTGATTAATAACCATGATGGTGATTTATACTACACCGAGAAGGTCAGTAGTTTTAGACCTGTCCAAGTCGTCTTATCCTCGCCTTGCATTCTGCTATCTTGATGATATCGTCTACCTCCTCATAGAGCCGTTGAGCCACCACCCACGAACGTTTGGCTTCAGCCCTTCTATCTAACAGCTCAAGTATCAATGCTCGATAGTAAAGATTCTCTGGATTTCCAGGGTCCGTCGAGAAAGCCGCATCAAAATCATCCAGCGCCTCCTCATATCTCTCCAGCGAATAGTAAATGAGTCCTCTCTGATGAGACACCTCCGTGTTATTAGGATTTAGAGCGAGAGCTGTGTTAAGATACTCTAATGCAGTCCCCTCATCGCCAAGGAGTAACATGACTGAACCATTCTTGATCCACGATTCTACGTGTTCTGGATCTGCATTGATTGCCTTCTGGTATGCATTGGACGCCTGCTGATATGATTTCAGGGCCTTATGGATATCTCCTTTCTTTATCCAGAGTTCAGGGTCGTCGAATTTGATACTCACAGCTTTGTCAAAGAAGTAGAGGGCAGACTCGAGGTCATGTTGCGCTACATATACCTCGCCCATTGTAGAGAGCGCGTAAGGCTGTTCGGAATCAATCGCTAGTGCCTTAGATAGAACATCGATAGCCTCTTCATACTTCTTTAGAGCTAGATAGACACTACCGAGCTCCATCAACGCTGGTAGGAATTTGGGATCCATGGAAAGAGCACGTCTTAACCATGTCACTGCGACATCGAGCTCTTTCCGAGCCCGGAAGAGCATGCCCTTTCCCAACAGAGCTCTGGTCATGTTGGAATCTAGATAAATCGCTCTGTCTAGGTTCTTGTTTGCCTCTTCAAGCAATCCCTGCTTCAATTGCGCCATTGCCAGATATACATAAGCAAGTGCATTTCGCTGGTCTATTGCCAAAGCACTCCCTAAGCAACTGATGGCTTCTATGGGACTCGATACCATCAAGTATGCCATCCCCATATTGATCCATGCACTGACCTGCTTACTATCAAGACCCAATGTCAACTCATAGAGGACTATGGCACGTCCAAAGACTGCCTCCTTGAGATAGACATTTGCAAGTCGAGTGAGGATTCCAGGGAGTCGCTCATCCAACTTTATCAGCTCGAGTGCTTGAAGGAGTTCCTTCTCAAGCTCTCCTAGTTGTTTCCTCTCTCTGGTCATGATCGCCACTGGTTGTATACCCTCTGGTTCGATCAACTCTGCTGGGTTCAGTTGATCGAGTTTGGCGATAATCGCCTCCAGCAGCTCTTCATTATTCACGCAGGTTCCCGCAGCCTGTGAGTGTACCTTTTCTTATCAAACTTTGGCACTCTGGAACTAGAACCCTCTTCATCTAGAATGCGAACACGAACACACCTAAAGCGAGTAGGAAGATTGCTAGATAGTACGTTGGCATGATGTAGAACTCGTGATGCGATATGTCATGATGGAACGCATTAATCGCTATGAGCGAGTCGGAGATTATGAAGAACAGGGCTCCGATGACTGGCAAATATCCAAGTAGGACTCCCGAAGTCTGCCAGAGGAGGATGGACGTGCTCAGGGTTGCTGCTATTATGATGAAATACAATGTCCCTGCTCGAAGGATGAAGGGTGGTATCTCATTCCCTGAAGACCGTAGGTATCGGATCAACAGGACCACATACACAACTCCCAATGTCATACATACCCCGAACACTATCAGAGGAGTTGTGACCAATCCAAGTATGATTGACTGCAAGAGAAAGTTAGTTGTATAGAGGATGTGGGCTATCAGGAACATACCAATCCCCGGAACAAGGTCCACCTCCATTGCAGCATCGCCAAACATACAGAACACCAGTGCACCAGCCAAGAGTAATGTGAACAGAGTTGGTGGTCGGAAGAGAAGGACGAATATCACTGCACTCAGGGCTGGAATTATCTTGACAAGCGTGGTCAGAGAAGCGACATTCTTCTCACCACTCGAAGCCTTATCCTGTAGGTATGTCGAAACAATCGCCACAATCCAGAAGACCAGACTATAGACCTCTAGTGACATGGTCTACTCTGGAGACCCTCCTGACCCTTAAGTAATGCGATTTCATGCAACAACCCTGACAGGCTTTAGGCTCATAATCCTTTGCTCATCTGGGGATATGAACTCATAATGCTTAATTCGTTTTTTTTCTGGTGATGGTCGAATTTACTACCAATTGAGAAATCTAGGTGATCGAAAAAGTGGAAAAGCACGTTAGAAAATTACTTTCAGTGACTTTGGTGTTCACACTCTTTCTTACCATGAGTCTATTTTTTACTTCATCCTTATTTTCTGGGATGACAACTAACAGCATGAATAATGAAAGAGTGGACGCTTTGGAAAAAAGCAGAGTCTTCTCTCCATCTGCACAAGAAACAACAACTTGGTATCATGATGGCTCAAACACAACTGGGTGGACTATATCATATAATGGTTGGACTCTGAACTCATCTGGGACTGCACTGTATTCAAATCTCACATCTTCTGGTGGTCCTGAGCATGCTGTCTTTGTCTATTACTTTGATACTCCATTTGTAGTAGGACATGATTTCAAAATTGAGGCAAAGGTGCAATATACTGCTACGGGTGTTGAGGATGGTGGTCTCAATCTAATGACATTTTATAGTAGTAACTTTGTCTACCGACTCGCATATACTGCTTCAGGCTCGAACAAGGTGAGTTGGGCACTCAACCATTACTCCGGTCAATCTGATGTCTACGATTACGAACTCACCATGAACTACATGGATTATTCATCGATGTGGTATAATTCTACAGATAGTACCACTCAGACAAATCTGGGTGATGGCCTCATTTCAACCAGTGAGCATGCTGCTGAAACTAGGAGGATTAACAACTTGGTCTTGAACTTCTGGGCACAAAATAGCCTCAATTCTCCTGATATTCGAGTAGACTGGATTCGTATCACTGGTGGAGTCGTTCCAGAGATTGATTCACCTGACGATATTGAGATGGAATATTCTGACTCAGTGAATCTGATTTGGAGTCCTAAAGCTTACGCTCCTGAAACTTACGATCTCTATATTGATGATGTGGAAGAGGATAGTGGGGCCTGGAATGGATCCCAGCTTATTTTCCCTCTGACTAATCTTGATCCAGGTTATTATAAATACGAACTAGTCGTGTATGATGACTTAGATTTTTCCGCATCTGATATTGTCTGGGTAAATGTGACTGATACAACAGCCCCAGCTATTTCTGATGTTTCAGACTTCAGTATTCCATATGGAGTACAAGGCGAGTACCTCGTTTGGACTTGCAATGAGCCGTATCCCGACTACTTCATCATCACGCAGGACAGTGTTGCGATAGATGAAGGAGTATGGAATGGCACTGACCTGAGAGTGAACTTGAATGGTCTTTCCGTTGACTCCTATGTCTTTGAATTGACTGCCAATGACACCTACGGGAACATCGCATCGGATGATGTCATTGTATCAGTGATAGTTGATGACGATTCACCCTCACTCACACCCTTGAATGATGTTTCGTTCGAATTTGGCACTACGGGTAATCAACTCACTTGGAGCTGTTCGGACCTCTTTCCAGATTCCTATTCCATCTCAAGAAATGGAACCATAATCGATTCAGGTCTCTGGAATGGTTCGAATCTAGCAGTCAACCTTGATGGGTTAAGTCCTGGTACATATAATTTCACAATAGTCCTCTATGACAGTAGTGGAAATTCAGCATCAGACTCGGTCATTGTCACGGTGACGCAGCCTGAAACGACCCCAACATCTCCTACTACTCCAACTGGCACCCCTGAACCAATTGACCCAATGCTCCTTATCATTGCAGGAGTTGCAGGGGTACTTGCCCTGCTTTTTGTTGTGACAGTCTTTATCAAGAAGAAGTGAGGTGACATCCCCTCTCTTGAGGGGAACCTCTCTTCCCTTTTTGTTGTAGACTAACGCAATCATTTTCCTCTCTTATGCAACAATCCGGACTGGCTTCAGGTTCACTACCTTGTGTTCATCCTCGACACTATCGTACTCGACCATGCCCACTAGCTCGCCCTCTGCACCTGGTTGCAGCTCGAACTCGATCTGTGCGATTGAGACCGTGTCTGGCTCCACTGTGCCCAGGTTCTGCGTCTTGATCTGATCTGTCAAATCAGGCACGCCCAGTATCACCTGCACGTTGTGCATCGGATTGATCGCCCCGTTCCGCACCACCACGCCAAAGATGACTCGTCCATCGCGGATCTTGTACTCCACTGCAATATCCATCCCTGGCTCCAGGCCCAAGCTCGCAGGCTCCGCCTTGGTCACGAACTCATCCACCATATGGGTCTCTCTGAACCGTTTCACGCCCACCGCGGCCACGAAGAGCAGCACGACAATTCCCATCACCGGGAATATCCAGTGGATGGTCGGAAGGAAGTCCTGGCCGTCCATGATGCCATCTCCATCACTGTCTCTGTTGTTCGGGTCTGACCCAAGTACCATGATCTCCGTGTAGTCATCGATGCCATCCCCGTCACTGTCAGCCAGAGTTGGGTTGGTCTGGTAGGTATAGACCTCTGCACCATCAGAAAGTTTGTCGGAGTCAGTGTCATTGTTTAATGGCTGTGTGAAGTACTGGGTAACCTCCAACAGGTCGCTGAGACCATCGGAGTCTCCATCTGAGGAGGTCGGGTCAGAGTAGGGGGCGACGAAGAGTTCCTGATAGTCGATCAGTCCGTCATAATCACTGTCATCCTCGTTCGGGTTTGTTGGGATGCCCAGAGGGTTCACTCCAAAGACCTCGTCGTGGTCGTTTATGCCATCTGAGTCGCTGTCTTCATCATTCGGGTCGGTCTCGTAGGTGATCACTTCCGCGTAGTCGTCAAGTCCATCATCATCACTGTCTGGCAACAGGGGGTCGGTCCCGTAGAGAAGGTATTCTTCTCCGTCAGTCAGCAGGTCAGAGTCACTGTCCGTGCCATTGATCTGTGTGCCAAGTGTTATCTCGAGCCCGTCGATGAGGTCGTCATTATCAAAGTCTGGGTCATTGGGTAGTGTGAAGTAGACTCTCAGCTCATCCCAGTTCGTGAGACCATCGAAATCACTGTCGTATAACCGGTCAAGCGTCATGCCATCAGTCATGTTCGTTGTGGGGTCGGTTCCTGTCAGGACGACTTCCTCATAGTCTGTGAGCCAGTCGAGATCAGTGTCATTTGAGTCTGGCATGGTCCCCCAGGTGTTCACCTCAGGACCGTCCTCTAGGCCATCAGAGTCGCTGTCCTTGTTGAGGGGGTCTGTCCCCCAGTCTTCAATCTCTTCATTGTCATAGAGACCATCATGGTCGCTGTCTCTGTCTCTTGGGTTCGTACCATAAATCTTGCACTCCTCTCCATTGGAGATGGTATCGCCATCCTCATCATCATTGTAGTCTGAGATTCCATTGTCATTACTGTCGGGGTCTCTCGGGTCAGTCTTGGTGAGAACGCACTCCCAGTAGTTGGTGAGTAGGTCTCTGTCCTCATCATCCGCCCCGTCCGACTTGCCATTTGAGTCGGTGTCGTACATTCTTGGGTCTGTTCTGGTCTGTCGAATCTCCTGAGCGTTTGTGAGCAGGTCATTGTCAATGTCCCAATCCGCATCTGAGATGGTGTTTCCCTGTGTGCTGTAGAGGGTTGGGTCAGTGTTGGTCATGTTGACCTCTTCAAAGTCTGAGAGCGAGTCTTGATCAGTGTCACTCACTCTTGGGTTTGTGTAGACCCATCTACTACTCACCACACCACTCACATTGAAGGTCATGTAGAAACCGTTTATCTCCTGTCCATCGAGGAGTTTGTCTGAGTCTGTGTCTTCGCGCAAGGGCGAGGTGTTGTAGATGTTCAGCTCTGCTCCATCTCCGATGGAGTCACCATCTGTGTCAAAGAGCAATGGGTTGGTTTCGAACACCTTGATCTCATCGTAATCAGAGAGATTGTCAGAATCTGTGTCTGTGCTGTTCAGAAGAGTGTGCCAGGTGAGTGCCTCCTCAGAGTCCTCAAGTCCATCATTGTCGCTGTCTCTGTCATTGGGGTCACTTGACCAGTAGAAGAGCTCATCCCAGTCCCCAAGTCCATCATCATCACTATCAAACTTGGTGGGTGAGGTTTCCCAAACAAAAATCTCAGCATAGTCACTAAGGAAGTCTAGGTCTGTGTCAATCATCGTGCAGTTGGTCTCATAGAGGTAGATCTCGTCATGGTTGTTCAACCCATCCGCATCTTGGTCATCTAGGTCATCTGGAATAGAGTCTCCATCTGTATCAAGGAGAAGTGGGTTAGTATGGCTGTTGAACAGCTCGTCTGCATCAGCTATGTTGTCTGCATCGGTATCATCACTAATTGGTGAGGTTTCGTAGATGTTTACCTCATCTCCATCACTGAGGGTGTCGAAGTCAGAGTCCCAGTTCTCCCAGTCTGTCCCGTTTTCTATCTCCTCAGCATCGTTGAGTCCATCTTGGTCAATGTCAGCTTCAGTTGGGTCTGTATCATAAAGAATCCATTCTTCCCAGTCTGAAAGCGTATCCCCATCTGTATCATTGAGCAATGGGTCTGTACCAATATCCAATTCCAATTTATCGCTAAGTAGATCATCATCTGTATCAATTGAGTTGGGGTTGGTCCCATATGTGTTCCATTCATCACCATCAGACAAGGTATCGCCATCACTGTCCCAGTCTGTTGGCGAGGTCAGCGAATAGTACACCTCAAAGTAGTCATCGAGTTCATCAGAATCACTGTCTGTCCCACTTGGGTCTGTGTGATAGATCCAGTACTCGACATAGTCACTTAGCTGGTCATTATCACTGTCTTGGTCAGTGGGTGAGGTTCCTGACACATACACTTCAAAACCATCTTTTAGTCCATCCAAATCAGTATCTGGAGCTGTGGCATTGGAGTGGTATCCATATATTTCCAGAGCATTTGAAAGTCCATCAGCATCATGGTCCAGATCACCATCAAGAGTACCATTTCCATATGTGGATGCTAGTAGCGGATTGGTCCCAAGAAGTTCAATCTCGACATAGTCGTCTAGTTGGTCTCCGTCTGTGTCCTGCACATTGATGTTGGTCCCATAGAACAACTCATCGTCGTCTCGAAGTCCGTCACCATCACTGTCGCTCGAGAGAGGATCGGAGAAATAGACGAAGATTTCGTACCCATCTCCTATGTTGTCATTATCGCTATCGAAGTCGCCAGGATTTGTTTCGTAGATGTCGACTTCATCACCGTTGGTAAGTAAGTCATTATCACTATCAATTTGATAGTCTGTGTGTGTAGCATTGTACCACATGTTGTTGGGATTGGTGTGGGTCAGCTCGACCTCTATGTAATCTGAAAGCAGGTCTGAGTCAGAGTCTGAATTTAGAGGATTTGTTCCATAATCTTTCACTTCTTCACCATCTAGGAGTTCATCTCCATCGGTATCATCCTTTAACGGGTTGGTGCCATAGAGGTACTCCTCCGCGTCTTCTAACCCATCTGAATCACTGTCCGCTTCAAAGGGCGAGGTCTCATTGACATCCACAACACCATTCGCATTGACATCCTCTCCACGTTCTCCTAAGTGTGGTTCATAGATTCCATTGTGGTTAGTATCATTCCACCCATCATACAGACCATCATCATCGCTATCAGGATTTGTTGCGTTGAGACCCACATCTATCTCAAGTCCATCTCGGAGTCGATCTCCATCTGTGTCCCATAGAGTGACGTTTGTGTCATAGGTTCTGAGTTCCTCGAGGTTCGTGAGTCCGTCATTGTCTTGGTCATCCTGTCCATCAAGAATTCCATCATCGTCATTATCACTGTCTGTTGGGTCTGTGTGGGTGTAGAGGACCTCTTCTCCATCAGTCAATTGATCTGAATCAGTGTCCGCCGCTAGTGGGTCGCAGTCATTGAGGAACTCCTCCAAGTTGTTGAGTTCATCATTGTCAGGATCCTCCTCCCAGTCAAAGGTCCCATTGTCGTTCGTGTCGTTATACAAAGGATCAGTCCCGGTCATCTCAACCTCGAACCAATTGGGAAGGAAGTCTGTATCCTCATCATCATCATAGTCTGATATGAAATCATTATCAGTGTCAACATCGTTGTATAAGGTGTGTGTGATGTATAGCTCTATTCCATTACTGAGTCCATCCCCATCAAAGTCCTCATCATAGTCCGAAACGCCATTATCGTTAGAGTCTTCATCATTGGGGTCTGTCCCTAGAATATTCCATTCATCCCCATCTTTCACCTTATCCTCGTCGCTGTCTGGATTTCTGGGGAGTGTGAATGTCACAAACAACTCGTCATAGTTATTTAGTCCGTCTAAATCACTGTCCTCGAGGTCATCGGTCAGCGCTGTACCTCCGGAATCCATGAGGGTGGGATTCGTACGAGTCAGGTAGATCTCTTGGTAGTTTGTGAGCCTATCTCCATCAAAGTCCCAGTCTCCATCCAATGTTCCAGCATCGAAGGTGTTGGGGTTTGTTGGGTCCCAGCCATTGGCAAGATACTTCACTTCATCAGGGTCTCGAAGTAGGTCGAAGTCCGTGTCAACTAGAGTGGCATTTGTTCCATAGGTGAGAACTTCAAGTCCATCTCCAAGTGTATCTCCATCTGTGTCACTGTTCGTCACATTTGTGAAGTATACATAGCACTCCAAGTAGTCATTCAGATTGTCAAAGTCTGTGTCTGCAGAGTTCGGGTCAGAGCCCCAGACATCGACTTCTACACCATCTGGGATGTTGTCCGAGTCGGTGTCATTGTTCAAAGGATCTGTAAAGTACGTGTTAACCTCTGCACCATCTTTCAAGTTATCATCGTCGCTGTCGCTATCCAAGACATCAGTACCATAGACCACATACTCGTCGTAATCTGAAAGTCCATCCTCATCTCCATCTGCCTTGAGAGGATTCGAATGTACAATCATAACTTCTTCATAATCAGTTAACGAGTCTCCATCTGTGTCCTCATTCAAGGGTGAGGTCTTACTGGTCTTGACCTCATATCCATCATTCAAGAGGTCGTCATCACTGTCAGGATCGTAGACACCAGTGCCAATCTGAATTTCCTTCCAGTTGGCGAGATTATCCCCGTCTTGGTCATCATAATAGTCCGAGATAGTGTCTCCATCTGTGTCTACATCATTGGGATCTGTCTTGGTTAGACGAACCTCCTGGATGTTAGTGAGTCCGTCCCCATCGTTGTCGTCCTGTGCATCATTCTTGCCATCTGAGTCACTGTCGGGGTCAGTTGGAATGGTCAGGGTTACATTGTTCTCCTCGTAGTCAGTGAGTGAGTCCCCGTCTGTGTCTGCCTGATTCGGATTGGTCCCTAGGTAGATCTCCTGCCAGTCCGTGAGTTTGTCTCCATCCGTGTCCTTTGCATTGGGGTCCGTTCCATATGTGATGACCTCTGCAAAGTCAGAGAGCTTGTCAAGGTCTGAGTCAGGCGCAAGTGGGTTCGTGCCATAGGTCAGCACCTCTTGTCCATCGTTCAGGTTATCATTATCACTATCCGAGTCATCGTAGGCTGTCCCCTCTATGATGATCTCACGCGCATCTGCAAGCCCATCCTTGTCAAAGTCACGCCCATATGCTGAAACAACTCCAAAGTTTGTACCAAATGCGTACTCATCACCTCCAAAGGGTGCGCTGTCGAGGTCTCCGTAGGCCAGCGCACCAGTGAACCCGTTTGCGGTGAGCTGACTTGCGCGCCAACCTGTTGCATTGTATACCGTCAGGGTGTTTGGTGTCCCCACAAGGACTTGCGCGTTGGGGGTGGCTCCGATGTTGGGGAAATAGATGTCATTGGGCTGTCCTCCCATGGTCTTATTCCATGACAACACACCTGCAGAGGTGTATACTCTCAGCTGGTTTGAAGCAGTGCCAAGAGCAAACTCGTACCTCCCTCCGGTCACAAGGTCTCCTACCCTGAGAGTTGAGATGCTGCTTCCAAGCTCGAGTTTGTACGCAAGAGTCCCGGCGTCGTACCAGACATTGAGAGTACCATTGGCGTTCCCATAGACCACATCCCAGTTTGTTGCAGTGGTGAGGTCTCCCATTGCAACGACTCTGATTGCAGTTGGGCTTGTCTTCTCAAACACTATGGTGCCTGTGTCCTGCAAGAGGGTGAACCGCTTTCCCTCAGAGGCCACGACAATCTCAGTCCGAGTGTCTGCATCTATGTCAGCACCAGCAAGCAGTCGTACCCTGCCATTGCTCAGATAGCTCCAGAGTGGAGTGGTGTCGATTTCGAATGCGTAGACGTAGAAGTCGTCACAGCCCACAACGACCTCCTCGAGAGCATCGCCATCAAAGTTTCCACCTGCAACTGCATACACCGGCTCAGGGAGGGACATATTCATCTGAACTGTCTTGTCAGCACCGACCACGACAACACCAGAGTCGGTCCCGATGAGCATCTCCTTGCCTGTAGCAGCAGTACCATCAAATGAGGCCAGTGCGCGTGGTGTCGAGCCAAGTTTCAGCCTCCATATCAGTGAGCTGTCATCATCGAACAGAAAGAGAGACCCATTCTGGACAATGACCGCCACCTCATCTCGCGCATCAGCATCGAAGTTATCGACAACAATGTCCACAACCTGGTTCCCCGTTGTGTTTGACCAGACTATGGCTATATCGAAAGGTGCGATCTCTGCGAGAGCATGTGGAGCTTGCTGAACCTGAGGACTTGTGATTACAACAGGTTGAATACCTGTGGTCGTCATCTGAGCCTGCAGTCCTGCAAGGGCACAGACGACCAGTAGGGCTATGATCACATGATAGTTCTTCATGATGCGGTTCCTCCTATCTCTCTAGGAATCTGCTTCCAGGGCTTCACCTGGAAGTAGTCAAAGAAGTCCGCCTCGACGAGACTGACCTCTTCAAATGGTAGTTTCAACTCATTGAGTCTTCTGATGATTGGTAAGACCTGCTCCTCGGGATCATCAATGAACAGTTTCATTGCATTCCTGCCGGCAGGGGCAGTGTACTGCACACCAGGGAGTGAGTCTATACGTTTGATGATTGCAGGAGTCAGAGCATGCATCACAACGCGGATACTCTGTCCCCTCCCGGGGAGGGTTGAGATCAGTTCCTCCGGAGTCCCGAACTGACTCACATCTCCTTCCTCCAGCAGGCAGACTCGTGTACAATAATCAACAATCTCAAGGTCATGGCTGATGATGACCATGGTTGTGCCAAGTTCATAGTTGAGCTCCTTCAGGTAGTTCAGGGTTTCATGCCTGAGGTGTGCGTCAAGTCCAGTTGTTGGTTCATCGAGCAATAGGACGGGTGGATTGTGAATCATCCCAAGGCTGATGGACACTCGCTTACGTTCTCCCCCTGAGAGCCTATCGACCCTCTTAGTGATGAGCTCCTCATCGAACCCGAGGATAGTGAGGATGTTCCTGGCACGTTCCTCTATCTCCTTTGGACGGAGTCCAAACATCCGTCCAAAGAACTGTGCATTCTGCAGAGGATTGAAGTCATAGTATAGGCTCAGGTGTTCAAGCTGTGGGACATACCCCACCAAGAGGCTGATCAGTTTCGACTTCTTTGTAACGTCATATCCGCCAACGAATGCCTGCCCTTCAGTTGGACTGATTTGCCCAGTGAGGACTCTGAGCACTGTCGTCTTTCCTGCTCCCGAGGCTCCAATGATACCAAGGAACTCTCTCTTGTTTGCAAAGAAGGACGCTCCCTTCAGTGCATAAAAGTCACCGAAGGCGACCTTGAGGTCGATGATGTCAATCTCTCGATGTGTCTTTTTGACCTCGGACTTGCCCACTTCACACACCTCCTACCTTGTCACTCACGCGGTCGAACATCTTCCGTCCCATCTCAATGTCTTGCATGAGTACACGGAGCGCCTCTATCTTCTGAATTCTGTCAAGATCTTCCCGTTGGATGAGCTCCTCAAGTTGCGTGAAGGCTGCAAGCAGGGCACTGAGCGTGTTATCTATCTCCCTTACGAAGTCAGGGTCAATATCTGGAATCCTGAGACGCCTCCTCATTCTGCGACGGTTCCACACCAGATACCCAATCAACCCACCAAACACTCCGACTGAGGTGATAACTGCGAGTTGAGTCATGGTTAGAAGCACAAAGGGTGGAGGTGGAGGTGTTGTGGGTTCCACCTCGTACAGATAGAAACTGACACTTGCATAGGTCATGGCATAGTTCTCATCGCCTAGTATGAGGAATATACCATTGATACGACCAGCCTTTCTCCAATAACTGGGAGTAAACTGCGAGGAGTAGAGGCCATCTTCAACAAATCCTGCAATGAAGAATGCAAGACTCCCATTAGGAAGCTCATATGCAATGGCGACAAAGAGGTCATTAACAGAATTTCCATAGTAATCTTCCAGCTCCAGATTGACGTAGACACTTCGACCAGCTTGGTAATATGTTGTGTTTTCTGAGAGACTGGTTGAGGTGGTGAGTGTGTTGCGTAGCAGATATTCCTTCAGATTGTCCAGCAATTTACTATTATTGCACTTCATTAGATTCTTGTTCATGAAAATCTTCGAAGAGCCAAAGATGGCAATTTCGGGATCAGTCGTGTCCAACATGACAACACTGTTTCCATTGAGTCTGGCATTTGCATTAGACTGATTGTTCATGATATAGGTCCCACCACCCAGCCAGATACACTCTAAATCCAACCCCAGTAAAGTGGTCCTTACAATGTCTGTGGTGTTGTCCTGATCATGACTTCCGTAAAGGTAGTATCCATACTCCAACAGCAGTGGATTGAGCGCAGTTCTATTTGCATTATCGTCGTTGTCACCAAGAATAACGATTGTACCCCCATTCTCTGAGAATTCTCTTAGGGTGTCAATCTCTGTCTGATTGAATTCCTCAGTTGGAGCAATGATGAACACAGTCGAAAATGTTGAGAGAAGACCTGAATCTAACTCCATTCCTGGGGTTTCTATAAGGTCAAGACCAACTTCTGCCATGCTTTTCTTCATGTTTGACAGTCCTGAGAATGTCGTCATTCTAAAGGCATCAAAGAGACTGGTGAGTGAATCAAGACTGCTTAGGTCGTTCAGGCTGAAGCCCGTGAGCATATCAGCATCACCAGAATCTTCCTCCTGTGCCAATGGGAATCCTATCCCTCCACTATCCCCTCCCGTGAGGTTTCCAGTGCCACCAAAGCCTCCTGTATCACCAAGAAGAGAGCCGAATCCCCCTCCGTGAGATGTGTCAAAGAGCATCATTGCGCGTGGATATTTTAGAACTCGTTCGAGTGTGATATTGGTACTCCATCCATATTCAGTGTCAAGTACATAGTCACACCTGTGATACCCGTCCATACCAATCGGAGGTGCCAATAAGAATAGTGAGAAGTCATAGAATCCTTCAATAGTCTCTGCTGCGGTCAAAGACATGTTACCCCAGTCCGAGGCGTTTCCATGGTTTGTGATTGTAAGGTTTCCAAGAGACTCGGTGGTTGATAGTACGAAGCTATAGAGCCCGAAGTCTGCAGGAAAGCGGATGTCAAAAGGCGCGAACGGTAACTGCTTCGGAAATACAGATGTCGATGATATTGGGTCGATAACGAACACATCGCGAATCAAGAAGTCATCCAATATCCCTGCACCAGCAGCGAGTAATAGAGCAGTTGGATTTGACACTAGATTGATAATCTGATCCAAACCTGTAGATACAGCCCATGCAGCTGTTCTCACCCCTTCAGTCTCAGGGCGCCAGTCTGTGACCAAAATTTTAGCCTTGAATGGTTCAATCACATCATAGTTGAAGTACCTTGCAAACATAGTCCCATCATCGAAGGTACCCTCTACTACTAAAATGGCTCCAATCGCTGTGGAGTTCTCCTGCCCAATGTTCATGATGACTGCTCTTGACTGATATGTCTGACCTGTTTGAGCAACTCTTGGGACATCAGCTTCCACAACAATTAGGTCTCCCTGGTTTAGAGCCCCAACTGGAACATCGTATTGCCACATTGCATCAATCGATGCATCAAGAATCGTGCGGTTCTCTCCAAATCCCACAGCTATGGTAACATTAGCAAGCTCATCAACATCCAGAGTTCCAAAATCCCATTTCATTGCTAAACCAACATCACCATCGAAGAAGGTTGTACCTGTCAGATTGTCGTCTGAAACATGACTTCCTATGTTTGATGAGTTACCCACCTCAAAAGATGTGAGAGGGATACTTGAGTTCATGCCAACATAGAAGTTGCCATAGCTCTCTGAGAGGCCATAGGCAAAGAGCTGCTGGTTGTCGAGGTCATATTTTCCATGGTCGTTCTCACCATCGAGGTAGAGATCAAGAGAATATGAAACATAGAGACTCACATTCTCCACAGGCTCATTCCCAAGGTTCAGAATGAATGGTGTGATTCGAAGGGCTGTCAGAGGACGAGCATCATATAATGTCAGATTATACGACTCAACTAAGAATGTGACGTAGATTGAGTCATTATAAGATAGGACTCCAACATACCGATTGTAAGGAACTGTGAGTGACGCAGTGACTACTTGATGCAACTCACTCTTGACATCGAACATCATTAGGTTAGTTGGATCTTCATTGTTCCATTTGAGCGAGAACATACCCATTATCAGGTGGACTCCAGAGTCCTGTGGATTACGTTGGTCAAGTGCTACTAGAGTAGTTCCATAACTACTCATCAACATGGTTGTCGAGGCATCTGTACCACTGGTTGTGACAAGACCAAGTGCGAGGAGAGGTAGTCCTGTGGTTCGTGAGTGAGGGTCCCCAGGTGTCTGTTGGGTGCTCAGGTAGTTGAATGCTGCTCCTAGATTGAGAAGACCCGCCCCTCCATCGTTTGCTCCATACTCAATAGGAGTTGAAGTGTCTCGAAGAACATTCATGAGAGTTATTGGAGTTGCTCGATCAAATGCTTGTAGGAGAATCGCTACAGCACCAGCTGTGATGGCTGCAGAAGCAGCTGTTGTGTCAGCAATGGTGTAGTTCTCATCAATAGTTTCACCAAGTGAACCACCAAGCAACCCTCCTAGACCGCCAAGGTCCCCAAAATCACCCAATGACAGGTCCCCAAAACCCAAACTTGCAAGACCCACACCCGCCTTTGCCCCAATGACACCAACCCCTGGAGCTACTAAATCCGGTTTGGTAAGGAGTGAGAGTGAAGGACCTCTCCCTGAGAAGTCAGGAATCTCATTTCTCAGGGTGTCGTACGCCCCAACACAGAAAGCAGCAGCATTTCCTCCAGGTGACATGATGGTTAGATAGTCTGGTCCATCATCACCTGATGCTGCAACAACAAAAATACCCTTTTTCGCCGCTATCTCTATCGCTTCAGAAACCGCGTCGTCAGGGGCGCCAAGAGTGTTAAAAGGTAGAAGAATGATGTCTGCTCCTCTACTGCTTGCCCATTCGATACCGGATACAATCCAACTTGGCGCAGCGAATAGACCTCCTAGAGTTACCTTTGCAGACAGGAGGGTCGCACCAGGAGCAATACCTGCATAGACGCCTCCCGATATATTGCCAGATCCTGCAGCTACAGATGCTGCATAGGTACCATGTCCAATGAGGTCTAGAGGGAGGGTGTCAGCCTCAACGAATGACGCAAACGCAGACACACTAAAGTCAGGATGAAGAGGGTCCACACCTGTGTCAAGAACTGCAATTACAGTACCAGTACCATTGTACCCTGCGTCCCAGAGGTTTCTGGCTCCTATTCTATCAATGAGTGGGACATAATCTTCTGAAGCGAGGGTGGTGCTAGCTGTTGTCTGCACTTGCTGTATTGGGGTAATCTCATTGGACCATATCCGTGTGATGAACTCCTCCTTCGCGAGGTCAACTAGGGCAGAACCCAACATCTTCACATGTAGCATACCAATGGATGCAAAGACCTCTATCATATCAGCTGTTCTGTCTGCAAATAGGACTGCATTCTTGGCCTTGAACTCACCCACCTGTTCATCATAACCAACCAGGACATCGAGGTATTGATTCGAGAATGTCTGGTTGAGTAGTGAGTCATCGATTTTGTCCATTGGTTCTACAACATAGGGATTCATTCCCACAACAGGAGTGAAGACAGAGAGTCCACTGACAGTGATGATGCACACAAGCAAGTATGCGACCATCTTCTGGGTCAGATGTGCTACTACTCCCTTCAGACCTTTCATCATATCACTTCTCTATTGTACCTTGGATGAGCCCTCTAGTGATGGCAACATAATAGTCCACCATGTCCGCCACAGACTTTGTCTTTACAATCTTGACTGCGATGTCCTGTTCCTTTAGAGCAGTGACACACCTTTCTGCAATCACTTCAAGGGGCTCGTCTGTGAATATCTTTAACAGCTCTCCTCTCTGAAGAACGAAGCGCACTCCCTTGACACCTTCAAGTGTCCTCCGCGCTCTCGGGTCAACTTCCTCAAGGACCACACCCACCGCAAAACCTCTGGAGGGCATTGACTCTTTCAATGAGGCTGGACTTCCAAACGCAACAAGACTCTTTCCCCGCATAAAGACAGCTACCTTGTCGCAGAACTCGGCCTCCACTGGATAGTGTGTGATTACGATAATTGACGTTCCATACTCTTGGTTGATATAGGAGAGATAGCTCCAGAGCTCATTCCTATTGTCCGGGTCCAGTCCGGATGTGGGCTCATCCATGAGTAGCACTTTGGGTTTGTGAGCAAGCGCGATACCAATGGAAACCCTTCTCTGTTGACCACCGCTCAGCTCCCTTGTGGGACTGTTACCTTTCTCGAGAATCCCAAAGTCCCTCAGGAGGGTTTTTCCCCTCTGAATGAGCTGCCACTCTGGAATGTCGTACTGCTTCCCAAATGCAATAATGTTTTCAAGGGGCGTGAAGGTTTCGTACATATATGAAAGGTCTTGGGGGCAGTACCCAAAGAAATGCCTGACCTTCTGAGTCTGTCGCGAGTCAATCCCGGCAATCCTTGCGACGCCTGTACTTGGAATGTCTCCAATCAGTGCCTTCACTGTGGTTGATTTGCCCGCTCCCGACTCACCGATTATGGCAAGCATCTGTCCTTCCCGTATTGAAAATGAAACATTCTCAATCAGTTTCTTTCCACTCTTGATGGTCACTGTCAGATTTCTCGCTGCGAGCACATCTCTGTATTCAGGAGCCTGTTTCCAGGCAAAAGGCATGATATAGACCTTGTTTGCTAATATTGTAAGGTTCGGATTGTAGCTTGGTCCAATCAGTAGCTGTGGTTGCGCAACCATGTAGATCTTGGGGTCTCCCACCTCTTCCTCTGGAGCGACTCGCACCTCAAGAGTTCCTTCAGGTAGAATGGGTGCTGGTCTGGTGGCTGCACCGACAATGGATCCTTTTATCATAATTGGAGTCTTGTCAGATCCCCTTCGACCCCAGACTGTGCATTCAACCTCTTGACTCTTCATCTTCTCTAGGTCCTTCACAGCCTGTTGGAGGTCACGACCGTCATAGTATAGGTCATCAGCCATGTTTCTCTTCAGATAGTTCTGTACTGTTATTTGAGTGGCTGCAACATCCTCCTGACTTGAACCCTCTCCACCCACAGTGAGGACCTTGTCAAGTTCTCCTACCCGTTGCCTCCGAAGGTCCTCCTCGACATATACCGCTAATTTTCGTGTTAGTACTCCCTTTTTTACTTTCAATACACGGCTCTTAAACTTGATATCTCTCCCAGTTGTGGTCAGCTTTCCTTCAACCTCACAGTGCAGTTCACGATCCTGTCGTGTGATGCACCAATCAATAGCCTCACTTATCCGAGCACCTGAGAAGTATGCTTCTTCGACAAATACGGGTTTTTCTTCTTCATGAGTGTCGATGCGGTCTGTGTCTTGAATCATCTAAATCATCACCTAACCCAATGTTGGTTTCCTAGAGAATATGAAGGTCGCAATTAGGATTGCAGCAGCTGAGAATCCAAAGAGACTGAGAACTCTATCTATCACATCCAGAAGCGAGAGTCCCTTGAATGCTGTGTCAATCAATAGGTTCAATCCTTGATTCATCGGGAGGATCCTGTCCAAGATTCCCACATCAATGAAGAATCCCGCGAGAATCAAAGTACCAAAAAGGACAAAGAGAAACATCTGATTCGCCTGCAGTCTTGTACCTGCAACTGCAGAGATGAGAATCCCTGTAGCCGATCCTGTGAGTGAACTGAGACTCATGATTATTACAAGAGAGATAAAGTTCGTGTTGAGACTGAGGTTGAATGCGAGGACCCACAATGTGACCAACAAAAGTGACTGAAAGAACCCTATGATCACATATCCAATGACTTTAGCCACGACCACCTCTAGCCTACTTGTTGGCGTCAGTAGCATTCTCCGGAGAGGTATGTCTCCTACAATTGATTGTGCTGATGTCATTGCTATTCCAAGATAGCTGGAGAAAATGACAATGAACCCCCCAAAGACACTCTCAAGGTACCCTCCCTCTGGGGTGAACTCGATGATGACCCCTGGAAATACTTCCGAACGAATCCAGAGCTTCGATGCCCTGAAAAGGATTGTACCAGCTTGTATGATACCCTGAATGCTTGCCGAGCCTAGTAGATTATTCCCATCGTAGTGTACCTCTATATAGGTTGGTTCATTTATGGTGAGATTCGCCTCGAAACCATCTGGAATCACAATATAGGCATCAATCTGTTGTTCATATAACGCCCGATACGCATCCGCAGTACTATTGAACAAGGTAACATTCGCCAAGGTATCAAAGACAGCTGTGAGATTCTCAGACAGGTCTTCTCCATCATAGGTTCTGGTTGTATCTAGGTCAACTATCCCCAGTATGATCGCTGAGCTTGTTTCATTACCTGTATCAACTCCACCACCAATGCCTCCCCCTCCACCGA
>JAEORX010000207.1 GCA_016840685.1 Candidatus Thorarchaeota archaeon | reverse complement strand
AAGATAATAAGAAGGTAGAGTGTTGTCTGATAATGGGGCTGTGAGCCAAGATGGCTATACGTGTTCTAATGGTAGACGATGACCCAGTACACCTTGAACTGAGTGAGCAGTTCTTGAAGAAACAGAGTCCGGAATATGAGATTATTCCAGCTGAAACCCCTGAGGAGGCGATGAATTTCCTCCTTGAACAGGAGTTTGATGCTGCTGTCTGTGATGTTGACCTGGGAGAAAACAGGCCAACAGGACTTGATATTCTGGAAAAGGTCAGAGTGACTGAGAATGATATTCCAGTCATCATATTCACTGGGAAGAGTCGAGAGGAGATTGCGATTCAAGCACTCAATCTTGGAGCTGACTATTATATACGAAAAAGTTCGTCAAAGATTGAGGGACTATATGCGGAACTGTCCTACTATATTCTCACATCTGTCGAGAAGCGAAGAACCAAGAGAGCTCTTATTGAATCTGAGCACAGACTCAGAGTTAGTGAGGCGAAGCTTGCTGAGGCACAGCGCATTGCTCACTTAGGACATTGGGATTGGGATATTGTAGAGAACAACCTGGCTTGGTCCGATGAGATCTATCGGATTTTTGGACTCGCTCCGCAAGAATTCGAAGCTACATATGAGGCGTTTCTGAGCTCGGTACATGAGGACGATAGAGAGTTTGTACGTCAATCTGTAGATAGAGCCCTCTACGAGGACCAGGAATACAGCATTGACCATAGGATTGTACTTCCAGATGGCACGATACGTTTTGTGCATGAACAGGCTGAAGTGACATTCAACGAGGAGAACAAAGCAGTAAGAATGATGGGGACCGTTCAGGATATCACAGAACGCATTCAACAGGAAACACTTCTGAGAAAGGAAAGGGATAGAGCAGAGAGATATCTCGATCTTGCTGGAACTATGATTCTGGCATTAGATACGCAGTTCAATGTGACACTGATAAATCAGAAAGGCTGCCAACTTCTTGAATGTGCGGAGAAAGACATTCTTGGAACCAACTGGGTTGAAACATACATACCTAAACACAGCAGAGGAGTCGCCTTGGACTACCTCAAGTCACTGGTAGCAGGGGGGCCAGGGGGATCTTGCAAAATGGATATCGAAACCCCAGGAGGCGTGCAAAAGATGATTATCTGCCAAGACAGAGTTCTCCTTGATGATGAGGGGAATGTCACAGCAATACTCTGTTCAGCGCAGGAACTTGAGAGGGAAGACAGGAAGGCACCCCTGATTTCTGAAACATCACTGATACGAGAAGAATGGTGGAAGGGAGTGTTTGATCATGCTCCAAGTGCAGTAGCTATTTTTGACTCTGAGGGTCTACTTATTGACATCAACAAAGCTGGCATCGAACTTTTGGGTCTGAAGAAGAAGGAGGATGCACTTGGGCTTGACCTTTTCAAGGAATCAAGATTGCCTGAAGCCGTCCTTCAGAGCGTCCGGAGAGGAGAGGTCTACAGATTCGACTACAAGTGGGACTCTGGGTATGTGTCTGCAAGGGGCATACTCAACACTCAACGGACCGATGTCATCTATATGGATGTGACACTCTCATCACTACAAGACGAAGCTGGCAAGTCGCAAGGATATGTCATGCATGTTACCGACATGACCGAACAAAGACGCACTGAACTCGCGTTGAGTGCAAATGAAGAAATGTTTCGAACAATCTTCGAAGAGTCACCAATCTGCATAGAGCTCTTTGACTCAGACGGATTACTTGTAGGTGCAAACAAAGCAACACTAGAGCTCTTTGGAATAGAAGAGCTGGAGGATATTTTGGGCTTTAATCTCTTCGAGGATCCCAATACGCCAACCAATGTGAAAGAGAGTCTTAGGAGGGGAGAGATCGCAATATGTGAGGCTCGTTTTGATTTCTCGAAAGTGAAGGTCCATGACCTTTACAAGACAACTAAGAGTGGTATCATGCAGCTCGACTGCGTTTATTCACCTATCATATATGGCAAGAAGGAAGAACTTCAAGGATTCATTATTCATATTCAGAATATAACAGATAGAACATTGGCTGAAAAAGCTCTCATCGAAAGTAGAGAGAGCTACAAAGAACTATACAACAACGCCCTAGTTGGACTCTTCAGGGTGAGAATCTCAGATGGCAAGATTCTGGAATGTAATGATCAGTTTGCAAAGAGTTTTGGGTTCGAGAGGAGGGCCATGATAGATGGCTCAAGCTTTTTCAGAGATAATCTTGTTCAACCAAAAGAATGGGATAAGTTAAAGAAACTAGTTCGAGAGGAGTCAAGATTTGCAACTGAACTCACCGTATCAACAAGGGAAGGTGAAAGACGATGGATGCGTTTCTCACTCATTCTCTGGGCTGAGAAGGGATACATTGAGGGCGTGATGGCAGACATCACTGAGCAGAAAAAAGCTCTGGAAATGTTGAAGAAACAGAAGGAGGAACTCAGTGACTTTGCACACTCCATGAGTCATGATCTGAATAACATCTTACACAATATGCTTGGTTTCATTGAGCTTGTGGAGGAAGAACAGAACTTCACACATTTGACAAGACTGCGTAGTCTAATACATGAAACTGGTAAGATGGTGGACCACTCAGTCGTACTTGCAGATGCAGGCTTAATCATCGAGGAAACAGAGAATGTCAATCTCACTCCACTTGTACAAGAAGTGGCTGATTCAATTATTCCTGAGAGCGTGGAGTATTCTCAGGATGCGCTGCCTGCGGTCGTAGCAGATTCTAAGAAAGTTGCGCAGATATTCAGGAATCTCTTTGACAATGCCATTCAACATGGACAACCAAGTAGGATTGAGGTGAGGGTTGCAAGGACAGATTCTGCATTCAAGATCAGAATATTGAATGATGGAAAAGCGATACCTGAACTTCAACGACCAAAGTTATTCCTGCGAGGCTTTACTACGTCAAAGAATGGAAAGGGTTTTGGGCTGACGATTGTGAAACGGCTTGTTGAGGCACATGGTTGGAAAATCCAACTCTTGAAGGATAGTGAGACCACCTTTGAGATTGAGATTCCTGTTTTACAGTGATAGAATAACGATTGGATTTCCCGTGCATATCGCTATGTGTTCTTACATATAGAGGCAAGCTTAATAGGCTTGACCTGCTAGTAACTTATGTGGTCAGAGAATCGGTAGGGCCTTGTTTTCGTAACATGCCCTCATTACATAACTCCCCCCCTCCTACCACATTGAGCTCTGCCGCGTCCTGACCACACCTCTCTTTCCTTTCATCATCAACGATGTAATTAAACATTACGATATCTTGTAATATAATACAGGTAATGTGTAACACTTATTAGGGAGATATATTATAGTATTGGAATTCACGTGAAAGGAGGTGAGAAATGTAATGAGTATGTCAAAGAGAATAGGCGTAGCTGTAGTCAGTATAATCTTCCTCGTAGCTCTGGTTTCCGCAGTGCCTGTAGAGGCAAAGAAAGATTTCTCAGTTTACAGATGGTGGACTGAATTTTCCTATACTGGCAGCCCTGAATGGACTGGAACGGTATTGACCCATGATGGTGAACAGGGTACAATGTATTGGGATAATGATGACGATGCTTACAGATTTTTGGGACCAGACCCCTTAAATCCGGTGGTCCAAAAGTTCTCAGGGATCTGGTGGATTGTTTTTAGTGACGGAGATCGGATTGAAGGGACACACAAAGGATCGTGGAGTTATTCTACAGTCACACCAATCATAAACGGACGTATCACAAAAGCTACTGGTTCTTGGTCATACCTTGAAGGACGAATTATACACACGGATAGTATCATTTACTTGGACACATTTACCATAGATGGATATTTCGTGATAAACTAATTCGGAATACAGCAAACACAGTTCTCTAGAGTAAATCACGGAGGGGTTGATGGAAGGTCAATCCCTCCTATTTGCCCACAATTCTTTCAGAAATCTAGTTCTTTAGTGTATCAAAATACCAAAATACTGATGTATTATGTTTCACAATGTTGCCCGCCTTCACTAGATCGGGGTCTTGAAGAGTGAAACCACTAGGAACGATTACCCAGTGTTTTCCACATGTCGATGAAGTAACAAAATCTATACTCCAGTCGATCATGGATGAAGCTGAGAACTACGCGGATTTCGTGAAGACATTGTGGGAAAAAGCTTGCTCCGAAAAAATTCCACCAATTTGTAGATACTTTGCCTTTTATCATGCGTTCAGATTA
>JAEORX010000206.1 GCA_016840685.1 Candidatus Thorarchaeota archaeon | reverse complement strand
CTTCATCTCTCATCCATGTTTATTTTCGATGCTTTCTTGAATTTCAATAATATCTGGACTAAATCCATACATGTCGAAAACAAGAGCGTTCGTTATGTGGATTGGTCAGCAGGTAATCAAAAATGTAAAATAGTCCTTCAATCTCGACCTCGGCCTGCATGCGGATAGGTTGTCCAAGCACATATTTGGAATGTATCTCTAGATAACGGTAGTGAAGGTTGATAGGATGGAGGCGAAGCATCTACCATTAATAGTTGCTCTCTCCTGCCTTTGGTTATCACTGTTCATACTGTACTTCGCCATTCTGGCTATGAACTCTGGTCACATGGTCTATGTTGTTGACGATGCGTACATTCATCTGGCCATTTCAAGGAATCTGAACGAATTCTCCGTGTTCGGAGTGACTCGTTATGAATTCAGCTCTAGTTCATCCTCACCACTTTGGAACCTGATTATCTCTGCGGGATTCCTCCTTGTGGGAATTAACGAAATGATGCCTTTGGTTCTCAATGTTATACTGGCATCAATTGCTGTGGTAACAGTCTATGCATTGCTCAAGGATTTCGATATAAGTCAACAATATCTCACTTGCGTACTGCTATCGTTTGTCTTCTTCACTTCGCTACCAAGTCTCGTCTTTACAGGAATGGAGCACATCCTTCACATAATCCTGTCACTGTTTTTTATAGTACTCTCATCAAGAGTCCTCTCTAGCGAGGCGCGTTTTGGCAGGGAGTCTGTACTACTGTTCATTGTGACCCTTTTCGTTTCTGCCACTCGAATTGAGTCCATATTCCTTGTCATACCAGTTACCCTCTTGTTTTTGAAAAAGAGAAACTGGATTTACGCCTTGATTGTTCTGGGTATGGCGGCTGTCCCATGGATTGCATATGGTATTGTATCCATTCAGCAAGGTTGGTTTCTTCTTCCAAACTCGCTCATCGTAAAGGGGAGAGAAACCGTACAACTTGGCATTGGCTGGTTCTTCGTACGAGGCATTGTTAACCTAGCAATAGCACCATATGTACTTGTACTTCTAGCCGCATCTGTAAAATTGCTCACTTTGCAGGGACAAGAATTCTGGCAAAGTGACAACATCATGAGATTGTTATTCGTTTCAGCATGTCTGATGCATATGCAGTTTGCTAATATTGGATGGTTCTTTAGGTATGAGGCGTACCTAATCGCACTTGGTATCTTCACTGTTGCAGTCAGCGCCCGCCGGTTCTTTTCAGAACTAGACCTATCTTCAAAGAACATTTCAACAATGCAGACAAGTCCAAAGAGAAGCCGTCTATATGCATTGGGCTTGATTGCGCTGCTCATTACGCCAGTAGCGGCACGAGGGGGGCTCGCTATTGCGTGGACACCAATAGCTTCCAATAACATCTACGATCAACAATACCAGATGGCTCTCTTTCTCGATAGGTTCTATACTGGTGAAGTAGTCATGCTGAATGACATCGGTTATGCAAACTACCTGGCTGATATTGTGTGTATTGACAAGTGGGGTCTTGGGACCCTAGAAGTCGGTAGGTTGTGGATAGATGGTTCAATTAGCGCAGATGCTATTCGAACCGTTGCGACAAACTATGACGTCAAGATTGCTATTCTATACCTGGACAGTCTTGTTCCTGATGAATGGGAGGTTGTGGGCTATTGGACAATTCGTGACAATGTTGTGGCATACAACACCACAGTTGCATTTCTTGCGGTGATGCCATCTGAGAGAGATGGACTGATAGATAACCTGATAGAGTTCTCATCGATTCTGCCGGAGGACGTTGTGGAGAGGGGTTTGTACACCACATTTGTCTAATGATACCATAGAGTACGTAGTGACTATCCCACTCTCTTTCGCACAAACAACAGTAGTACAATAACAGCTATTATTCCAACTACGACACCACCTTCCAGAAGGCCAAATGTGAGTCCATCTGTTGGTACATCGATCAGCCCCTGGAGGTTGATCTTCATGATGAACATATCATTATTGCCTCCATTCGTTCCCTGATAGGCATTGTAGGTTGGAAAGTCAGCAGATCCAGTGTGACCAATAATGATGTAGCTATCACTCGAATGCCAGGCGACCCCAATTCCAATATCATGATGACCTCCTCCAAATACCATTGATAAGAGGAGCGACCCATCCTGATTTAGCACGATTAATGATACATTGTTATACCATGACTCAGTAGTATGGATTGGGATAGTTGTTGGAAAATCAACTGAATTAGTTTGCCCAGTCACTATAATACGTCCTTGAGAATCTGTTGTGATAGCGTTGGCATAATCAGCTGATGAACCACCTAGAAATGTACTGAAAACAACATCTTGTCCATCTGGAGTGAATTTAGTGATGAATGTGTCAACGGACCCAACCTGTTCGTCTTGGTAGGCGTTCTTTGTCGGAAAATCATCTGATGCGGTTATGCCAGTGATTATGACATTATCTTCACTATCTACTACGAGGTCATTTGCCCACTCCACAAGGGCACCTCCCAAGAAAGTAAGGTACACCAATGTTCCACTTGGGTTGAATTTCGCAAGGAACGCATCAGATACACCTGCGTGTTCTTCCTGATAGACACCCTCCGTTGCAAGTTCTCCAACTGCAGTCATTCCTGTAGCCAAGAGGTTTCCCTGCGAGTCAAAACCAACACGTCGGCCATGATCAATTCCTGGAGTGCCCAGATATGTGGAAAACAACAGAGACTGTCCATCAGCCTCGAAAAGCGAGATGAATACATCGAGATCACCAGAGTTAGAGCTTTGATGCTGGTTTAGTAAGGGGAAGTCGGTGGATGTAGTGGCGCCAGAGATGGCTACACGGTCATTAGAATCAACATTCATTGTATAACACCAGTCACTTCCTGTTCCGCCGAAGTATGTTGAATAGAGGAGGGATTGCCCATCTTCTGAAATCTTAGTGATGAAACAATCTGCATTCCCTTCTAGGCCGCCTGTGAAATTCGATTGAAACGCATTCACCAGTGGGAAGTCTGGGGAACCTGTGACTCCCGCTACTATGATGTTGTCCTCTGAATCAACAGCTACATCCGTAGGAACTTCTTGAGCCGAGCCTCCTAGATATGTGGAAAATATCAACGAGCCATTAGGATGGAACTTCGAGATGACTCCATCACTAGGACCATTGATATGGTCTTGAAAGGCAGCTTTCAACGGGAGATCTGTAGATGTTGTCCGACCGACCACTATGATGTTACCCTTTGAATCGACAACAGTGCTTCCAAAAGTGTAAGATGCATCCTCCATGTGTTCATCGCCTGTACCGCCCAGGAAGGTTGAGAAGTCAACTAGGTCAGTCGGATAATTCTGTGTTGTAGCAATTACTTGAGATAGTGCTCCAAAAAGAAGCACCAGAAGTCCAATGATGGCTATCGTTCTTCTGAAAATCCTATGAGATGACACTTCAAAGTCCCCACTTGAGTAGATTTATATTCTCTAATTTTTGAAATTTGAGAAATATATATTGCTATCACAGCAAGGGTCTGATTGAAATATTGAATGATACTAATTACAGGTCGAAATCAATGAGCCAAGTTCAACTTCTTGCAGGGCAGTCGAAGAAAATTGAGCGAGAGATAGTCGCATTCTACAAGACAGTTGGAGAGATGATTGATCTAAACCCAAGGAGAACAGAGATCTTTGCCTATCTCAAGATTTATGATGCTTTGACTCAGGAACAACTGAAAGAGCTTACAGGATTTTCTCTGGGCACTATCTCAACAACACTGCAGTCGTTTCTTCAGACAGAGATTATAGGTCGTCAGTTTGTTCCAGGGACTCACAAGAACATCTACATGATGAAACCAGAAAAAGTGGAGTTTGTCTACACTCCCACATCTATGATTATTGACGATTTTGAGAGGCTTGATTCATACATAATTGATAAACAAACGGAGCTTCAAGAGCTACAAGAAAAGTATCCAATTGAAGCAAAAATTCTGTGCCTGCGGCTCAATGGCCTTCGCAATTATATCGAGGCTCAAAGAAGACAGATTAATAGAAAGAAGAAATATCCATTCTTTCAAGAGGATGTTTCAGAGATACTCGCTCCTAATGAGATGGTCGTCTATCCATTCGAAACAAGGGAGATAGAAGAAACTATCATGGATGTTTTTGAATATTACAGAAACGACCCAGTACGGAATCGAATATTGAGCATCCTCTACACACATCGGAGTGCCACTCAACAGACTTTGATGGATTATTCGGG
>JAEORX010000205.1 GCA_016840685.1 Candidatus Thorarchaeota archaeon | reverse complement strand
CGAATCTGGTGCACTGTAGCAATCTCTATTGCTTCCATCAGGTACATATGGACTGACACTTCCCTGAGTTGAACCCGTTACTTTTGCGCCATTTGCGAGGAGGTCAATTTGCTCAGGGAACGGACGTACGAGTAGCCTAACTTCTATCTCGTCAATATACAACTCGTGGTCTGCAGTAGGCGCTGAACCGTCTATATCCGTCCCAATTCCTATGTCAAAAAGTATCGAATCACTTCTTTCCATTTCATCAAAGAAAGTTGACGGAATGGTCCCTACAGCTTGGAGCCACGTGTCTGTAGGAGTGTCTATGTCATACACATGGTATTTCGAAACATGACCTTCTAATCTAGTAAAGATAAACACATTATCATCCATATCTGAAATGCTTGAAACAAAGTATCTGAATGATACCTCCGCTGAGTAAATCCTCCTCCAAGGCGTTGGGATTTGCTGACTTATATAGACTCCAGTAGTGGGATCAAGTATCGAGCTGCTATAATAGTTGGCATCAAATCTCCATCCCACAGTCGAATCATAACCCTCGCTAGGATAGGCATTAAACTCAAACAATCCGTGGTTAGGATGTTCAGTTCCGTCAGGAGGCGCATCATTCTTTGTCAGTGTCCAACCGTCCGGAATATAGAATGGATCGCCATTGTACTCGGGATGACCATCAATGGGGAACCATATCTCTTCGTGGTAGATGTCAAGAGTTGGATTAACCAAGACATCATCCACCCACATTGAGAGGTGGTCAAGCTGTGCCTCTAGCTGGTCAGAGCTCCACCCAAGAGGTGGATCAATACCAATATAACCTGAATGAGAATAATCAATTACAGATGTCCCACTCGCGACTCTCAAACCGTTGAGGTTCCCAAGCAAAGGATCTCCTTTTCCAGAGTTTGCATCTTGCCAGTCACTTGGCACAAAATTATCTCCATCAGAACTAGCCCGTTCTGAGAAAGGAAACCGCTCTTCAGGAGCAGGACCACTAACTATAGGAACTAAGAACATGAATACTAATGCCAAAGCAGCTAAAGCCTTTTTCATACTACTTGCTCCTTAAGACAACCACTACGATTGGAGTAGTTCTCTATCAAAATATCAAAAAATAAGATAATCTAGTATATTCAGATATGATTTTTAGAATTCTTAGACGTTAAATCGAACATAGACCTCAAAATTTGAATTTTAAAAATGCCGCAACTCAAAACAACATTATTCCTGAGAAAATTCAATCCTTCCTTTGCCAATTAGCTCGTTAAGTGCTGGTGGGTTTAGTAACTCGACCTCAAATTTCCTCTTTGAGATCAATCTGGTGTCTTTTGGAACCATTAATGACTTGAGTGACGCGCAAGAGAAAAGAGCTGTCAAGTCTAGTCTTTTGAGTGGATTCTCAAGTAGGTTTAGTTCCTCCAGTTTTGCACACTTTGAAATAGGAGCCACATCTAGATTCACTAGTCTATTTCTTTCCAAGTTAAGATACTCAAGATTCTTACAACCTGCAATTGGTGCGAGATTCACCCTAAGAATCTGGTTAGAACTCAGATTGAGATGTACTAAATTTGTACAATAGCTTAATGGTTCAAGGTCTAAAATCCGCAGATTGTTACTATTCAGATCAACAGTCTGAATTGCAGGGCTGAAAGCAAGCACAGTGAGATCGATGGTCATCAATCTGTTTCCGCTTAGAATCAGCTTCTCAAGACCCTCTAGGTTATCAAGTTCTGTAAGGTCTACTGCAACAATAGACTGATTCGAAAGATCTACGACCTTTGCATCCAACTCGATAGGAACTGCTTTGTTAGTACCATCTGATTGTGTGACATTGAGTTCTATCACTTTCAACACGCTCTCTCAATTTGAGAGTTTCACCAGACTGGATGAATCCATTGCATTTCAATATATGGCGGTTCGTTTCAGATTATTTAGTTTCACGTATGATCATACTAGTTCTTACACTATACTTCTCTCAGGCAGATTTTAACGAAAATTTCACTTATTTGATGACACAAAAACTTTAATATATAAGAATAGTAATTAATCATACATAATATAACCTCTTATGAAGAGGAAGGCGTGGTTGTCGTAAAGATGCAAATCCCAGGGACTAATATTGACATAAGTCTCAAGGTCAATCGTATCTATATTAAGGACCCTGCTGTTACGCGAAGGCTTACTTTTGCTGGCAGATCGTTCAAAGACATAATGGATGAAGTGCAACGGTTTGCGTATTTGCGAGGATTTAATGTTCCTTCTCCTATTCTCAAGTTCATTTTGAAAAGAGTTGGACTCCCAGAGGTTGATCTAATCCCTGGAGAGGATGAATTAACAAAGGAAGACTTGCTTGAACTCTCACGCGCACTGAATTCTCTTGATAGCTTGAAAGATGAATTCCTCTCTCCAACTGGCAAAATCAAAATCTCTGATGAGATTACAAGCAATGTAATAGTCGCAAACCCTGAAACTGAAGAGCTAAAGACAGACGCTCCCGCTCCTCAGACAATGAGCATCTGGGATGTCCCACTCAGTGAGGAAGTCAAAGGTTTAGTGTATTCATTCCATGCAGAGAATATTCCAGAAAGCACTCCCACACCCCGGACACAATCTTCAGATGACGCCAAGCCTGTGAAATTCCTCTGGGATGAACCTGAGATTGTAGCATCATTGGAAGATGTTGCAGAAGAAGCGAAATCTTCTCCAGAAGCAATCTCGGACTTGCTGGATCTCAAAGTCCTGTTCCTTGGTGAGGAAGGAGTTGGAGTCAATAGTATAATCTTTGAATGTAATTTGAAGCTTGGAAATGACTACACCTCTCTTGACCTATCACCCACCAAGCCATTCACCTTCAGCAACATCATTGAACATAACGGGGCAAATGTTCGAGTTGATGCATGGACATTCCCGAAGAGTATGGAGGCTAAAATACCCAAAACAGAGTTCTACACAGGATCAGGGATTGCAGTACTTGTGTATTCAGTAGCTGATAGATGGAGCTTTGACAGTCTTGACTTCTGGGTGCGCGAACTATCCAATGCCTTCATGATTCCTCCCCCGGTAATTATTGTCGGGAACAAGACAGATTTACGTGATCACCCAGTATACGATGATGAGGACGATGAGATCGATATTCCCGTTTCGACAGAGGAAGCTCGAAGATATTGTGATGAGGTAGCAAAATCTCTAGGTGAGAATGGCCAATCTCATCCACTCTTCTTTATTGAAACCTCAACAATAACAGGCCAAGGAATCACTGAGCTATTGAATAAGATAGTAGACTTTTGGCAGGTCAATGAGCGACCGAGTATGCCAGCGACTGAGCAACACGTTCCAACTCATTAGGGCTCTTTTATTCAGGCTAGGAATTGCTGAACAATAGTAACAATTTGCATAAGTACTCTCAATGACTTTGTGACATCTCCCTCGATCTCCAGACTGTGATTTGCTCCATCGATTACTATTCCACTCAATTGGGTAGAGATATTTAGTCGATCTATGATATCACTATCATAGTGAGAGTCTTTAGTGCCAATAACCAGAACTGCATCTTTCATATATGCAAGCATCTGCTCGAGAAGTTCTGGATTTTTAACCAACGGGGTGAGCCAGATAGTCTTTGCATCTCGTAGAGATTCATGCGTTTCAATCAGATGACCCAAGGCCAGTGTTCCTAGTGACTTGCCCACCATACAGACTACCTTTTGATTCTCCTCCTTATTCACAGCATTAAGAGTTGCTTCTATGTCACCTATCAGCCATTCTGCTCTCTCTCTAACCAATTGTTTCATGTAATCTGGATTGTTTGAGTAATCATAGTCCACAGCAAGTGTATTGATGCCACTAGCAAGTATAGTTTCAATTGAGTAGTATAGGAGTGGCATATCGCAATTGTATGCCAATCCAGGGAAAATAAGAGCAACATCTTGTGTATCTGTTGAAATTCTGAAGAATCTATTCTTCAGAGGTCTACCACCGTATCCCGTAATATCCAAACTGCTAATAGAAACCACTTAAACCCAGACTCCTCAACATGCTGAGTTCTCTGATGCCAAAGCTTATCAATAAACCTACGGCTAGAAATCGAAAGAATATGGAGGTATAGAATACATGGTAACAACACTAAGGTGGGATCATGTTTGCCAGACGCTCATTCTTGTCTCTACCTCCCTCTGCAAAGTTTCTTTATGTGCTGCTTAAGAACCAGCGACGAATGTCCCGACAAGATCTCATTAGCATCACATATCTTCCTCCAAGA
>JAEORX010000036.1 GCA_016840685.1 Candidatus Thorarchaeota archaeon | reverse complement strand
ACTGGTGTAGCCAACATCGCCCCATCTGCACGACCAGAGTCGATTTCCACACCGTCGACATACACCTGCATACTCAGCAGACGCCCGGGGATTTTGGAAACAACATATACTTCATTTAGAGCATCTTCGAATCTCCTCTCTTCCACGCCAGAGCTTATGTTTATATTATGTTCAATGACACACTCATTTGCTATTACATCCCTGAGAGCGGTGATAGCAGATTCTGTATCTGTTTCAGTGAGAAAACCAACTGTTCCCCGATTGATACAAAATAGTGGGGTTTCACGATCCTTTAGGGTCGATAGTGTATACAGAATGGTGCCATCGCCTCCAACAGTTACAACAAAGTCCACATCCATTTCATTAATTGCAGTCTGTTGCACATCGCTATGAAGGACATTGCAGGATCCTGGATCAACATGCACCTCCAATTCGCATGAGAGGAGATATTCAGCAATTTGGTTTGCAATCTCTTCAATCTCAGGACGGTCGGGTCTACAAACAAGTCCTACTGCTTTTCTTTTTGTGAGGATCTCAGGGTTTTCTTCAATCACCATCTGACACTCCCAAGCTTGGCCTTCATCTAGCCCCTTTTACAGTTATTGACGATGAAGGAAATTACAACGCCCCCAAATATATATAGATGAAGCTAGAGGAGAGGACCAGTACTGGTCTATGAGACTAAGTAGGTGATGCAGAGTGAGCATTAAGAAGTCTGATGCTAAGAGCCTGAAGCCTGGAAGCTACTTCTTGATAGAAGAAGAACCATGCAAAGTTGTTTCAGTTGAGAAATCAAAGCCTGGCAAACATGGCGCTGCCAAGGTGAACATAGTCGCTGTTGGATTCTTTGACAATCGGAAACGTAATGTCATAATGCCAGCAGATCGAATGGTCGATGTGCCGCTTATTGAGAAAACTAGTGCTACTGTGATAGCTGATATGGGAGAAACCTACAGCCTCATGGACAGTGAAACCTTCGCAACCTATGAGGTTCACAAACCAACTGAACAGGAAATTGCGTCTAAAATTGAATTGAATGTAGCAGTAGAAGTCTGGGATGTCATGGGGAAAAAAGTCATCACCAGAGTCAAGACATAGGACAGTCTCAAGAAAGGGATGTTCTGAATGGCATCAACTGAAAAGATTGATCCAAACGACATCAAAATCATTGAGATGCTCACTGAGAACGCACGCATTTCTCTACGTGATATTGCAGCTGTGGTTAATCTTAGTCCTAGTTCAGTAAGGAATAGAATGCAGCGGCTACTTGACATCGGAGTAATAAAGCGATATACTATCGAGCTAAATCAAAGGAAACTCGGATTCGAGGTTCAGGTCGTTGCGTTGATAACTTCGAAACCAGGGCAGTCAGATAGTATCTACCGAAAGCTCTCCAAATATAATGAGATATCCAGAGTTCTCAGGACATCAGGACCAGCCAATTTCATTTGCATGATTCAGGTGAAAGACATCTCAAGGCTTGCTCGTTTCATCACTGGAGAACTTGAGAAGCTGGAAGGTGTAGAAAGGATAGAAACTATGTTCATACTTCCACAAGATGGAGGAGATGAAGATTCTCCCTGATATAGAACATAGAATTCTTCACGATTTTGGTAGAAACCGAATAACCGATATCCAGGAGAAATTTGAGGTCTTAAGACGAAAGTTCTCAGACATCTATAAAGAAAAACCATCCCCCAGAATCATTCGATGCATCATCCATCTTGCCTCGGGAAACGAGGCTGTGCTTGATCAGATGATTGATGCTGCATTGCAAGACTGGCGAGACGTGATATACTGGGCTGAGTATAACGAGAAAGATAAGAGAATATTCAATGGGAACGAGAGATTCTCATTCCGATTGGAGTAGCTGTGATTGGATAGGGATAGAAGTGAAAATAGCAGGATAGGTTGGAATATGATGCGGAGGGCGAGATTTGAAGCTCGATTTTACAAAACACGGTACTGATTCAGCCACTCCTGGAACGGCTTTCTTTTGCTGTTTAGTTGGGATTGTCCTTGTTACTTCTGTCCTATATGCAATCTTTACCTCTGAAACATCCGATTATCAACGGTTATTGGAGGTTCTTGCATTTGGTGTATTCTGTCTTGTTATAGGATTTGGATTAGCTAGATGGAATTGGAATCGAAACAATGGTTGATTTAGAAAGTGAAGGTGGTGCGGAGGGCGAGATTCGAACTCGCGAATTCCTACGAAATAGGGATCTGAACCCTACGCCTTTGACCTGGCTTGGCAACCTCCGCAATCAACAGGGTTTCCTAGAAAGTGCCTTTTAACCATATCGAACTCATTCGAGGAATGTACTCCGACTAGAGAGAATCTGCTGCTTCAGTCTGCCCCAGTCACCCACGTTTTCAGTCACTACCTTGCTTCTCATTGCATCCTTGGTGGGTCCATCATAGACGATACGACCCTCCTTTATCACTGCAACAGAGTCGGACCAGTTCTCGATGAAGAAGCTGTTGTGAGTTGTGAAGAGAATGCTAGCACCATCCTGCCTTAATTTCTGGATGATGTCAATCATGTTGGTCACCATTTTGAAGTCAAGCCCAGAAAAGGGCTCATCAAGAACTAAGATGCTTGGTCTCATGGCAATGATGCCAGCAAGAGCAACTCGTTTTGCCTGACCATGACTCATCTGGTTCACAGGTCTATTGAAAAAATTCGACATGCCAACTCTGTCCAGTGCCCACTCAACCCGATCCTCGACTTCCTCCTTTGTCAGTCCAAGGTTACGAGGACCAAAGGCGACATCCTCCCAGACTGTTGGTGCAAAGAGCTGGTCATCGGGGTTCTGGAACAGAAATCCAACATCCTGTCGAATCTCCCATAACGTGTCCTTTGTAAGTTTCTTATCAAAGATGTAAATATCACCGGAATCAGGTTCAAGAAGGCCTAGAAGGAGTTTGAACAGAGTTGTCTTTCCAGATCCATTTAAACCAGCAAGTGCTTTCTGTTCTCCAATATGTAGCTGGAGTTTGATGTCCTCCATTTTGAATTCGTCATATCTGAAAAACACATGATCAACATCAATTGCACAGGTCATAGTGTAAAGACCCCCATAATAATTGAAACAATGAAGGGTAGACTCAGAATAAGACCAAGTAGTAGAAGAGGGAGAAGAGCATCAGAACGTCGAAATCCAGTTCCTGACACCATAACCCCTTTGCCAAATCCTCGAAGACTCATCGCCTCATAGACTGCTGCGCTTCTATCGAAAGACCGACTAATGGTGGCCCCAACAAGATATCCTAACGACTTAATCCGTTCAAACCTTGTTCCACGACTATATCCACGCAGGTGTTGTGCATCTTGCATTCGCTTTCTTTCGCTCATGAATAGTGGAATATAACGAAGCATTATCAGTAACGAGCCAAGAATACTAGTTGGAATATGTAGGGTTCGTAGCGCACCTATGAACTCGGTCAGCGACATATGAGACAGTATGGTGATGAACAGAATTACCATTGTCATCATTCTAAGACCAATAAGAACTCCAAAGGCAAGACCTTCCTGATATGCGTTCAGAGATCCCCAGGGAAGAACTACCGAAACAAGAATGGTTTCTCCGTAGAGAAATGGCATCAGGAATATCCAGAATAGGATAAGGAGTTCAAATCGAGCACCAAGCGAGAGGACTACTCTCCACCGCGTGCGCGCAATGAATCCACCTAAGAAGACCATTATGAGAGTTGCGAGAACTACAAAGGGGTTTGCCTGAATAGCAACGAACACACCCAACCCAATCGCAGAGAGTAACACAGCTGTTGGTGAAAACCGTTGCAGGTTCGCTCTTCCCTCAGAAAAGGGCAGTAGAAAGGTAGCCATTATTCTCGTCCTCCATAATCCTTTTCGCTATGATTGAAGAGATCATTCTGTTCTTCGAGAGATGAGCTTGAAGAAAAGATAAGCAATAATCAAAATTGCAATGATTCCTATTCCTCCAGTTACAACATCCGCAATTGGACCTTCTCCTAGAAAGGCGAAGATGCCCCCAAAGCCACCCTCCGGTTCTGCGATTCCGGCCCATTCAAACAGAGCCCACTCAAATCCATCAGGGTTCTCTGAGGCAATGCCAGTGACGACTAGAATCGATACTATTGCAATCAGAACTACGACTACTGGAATTACAACTTTAACAACAGTATTTCTATCCATCAAATTTCACCCTCTATCGTTTGTGCAAGTTCAGGGGCTTTTTCCATACGAAGAGCTTTCCCAGTATCGCTATCTTTGAGGAATGATACCACCTTTGGTGTAGCTTTGACGAAGTAGAGAAGAATAACAAATGTAAGAATGGCTTCTCCAATAGCAATGATTCCATGAATACCAGTGATGATGAACACAAACTCAAAGCTTAATCCCGGGATTGTTAGCAACTCTAGACCTAGTATAAATGCTGTCACAACGGTTGCGATAAAAGCAGCAATTGACGCAGCAATTAGAACAGATATTTTCTCATCTTGAAATCGTTTGAGTCCCTTGAATAACATCAAGGAAACACCCCACCCGAAAATTGCTCCAAGGAAACCCATATTGAAGAAATTAAGACCGAATGCTAGTAGTCCACCATCCCCGTATAGTGCTTGAACAAAAAGAACTAGGGCCATTATCACCATAGCAGCCCAAGGTCCAAGCATAACTGCAAGAAGCGTTGTGCCCACAAGATGCCCACTTGCAGGAGGAACTGGAAAGTTCACAAATTGTGCAGCAAATATGACTGCAGCTAGTACGCCCATATAGGGTGTCAATCGATCATCGAATCGTTGATTGACATTTTTAATGGCAAATCCAAGTACTGGCAAACTGATAGCTAAGAAGAGGATATAGACCCAAAAAGGTAACACACCATCAGGAACATGCATATCTCTCACACCTTTCAATCAAGCAAATGCTGCAACAATCTACTTAAGTGTGTTACTTCTTGTGAAATCGTGTTACTATTATAGGTGAATCGTGTCATGACACTCAAGAGATTTGGTGTTTCTGTTCCTGAAGACCTTCTAGAGAAGTTCGATGAGTTGGTTACGGTCAAGGGATATGTAGGCAGGTCGGAGGCAATTCGCGATGCCATGCGGGAGTTTATCTTGCAGTCGGAATGGCACTCAGAATCAGATTACAAGCATACCATGGCTTCTCTTAACATAGTCTATCAACATAAACCGAAACTGATGACTGACCTCATAAAGATGCAACACTCTGCGCATGCTCAGGTGATTTCCACAGTGCATGTGCATGCCACACATACTCACTGTCTAGAGATAATCACCTTGAGAGGTGACCAAAAAGCAATTGAAGACCTTGCCAACAAAATTTCGGGCATTAAGGGAATCGAGTATGTGAGACTCTTCACATTCTTCCTTCCAGAGAGTGATGATGAGGAACATAGTCACAAACATTGAGGACATCACCATGATAATTGCAGTGGCAGACTTGCACCTAGGGAGTCACATGGCAAATAAGTCGGGGTTCATCAATTTCATTCATGAGTTTTTAATACCTAATCAAAAGGATATCTCTCGGATAGTTTTGCTTGGTGATGTTTTGGATTTATGGAGGAATAAAAACTCCCAAGTTTTGCGAGAAAATCTAGATGTTCTGGAAGAACTTGCAAAACTGGATGTGAAGAAGAACTACCTTGTAGGTAACCACGACTATGCCATCTTGAGTCTTCTTGGGAAAGACAACTCCTCTGTCCCCCCAGACTCAAGAGGTGTTCTAGACCAGGTTTCAGAAACCTTAGAGCTTGAATATGACGGTCTCAAACTGAAGTTCATCCATGGTCATCAGGTAGACTACTGGCCTGCACTCGAGTTCTATGAGATCTTCAGTCAGGCAATGTGCTTTGTTGATATTAACGACCCTGAACTGTCAGACGTGTGGAACATCATTCATCGTTTTGCAGAGGTTCTACCCGAGGGGATAAGGAACAAGGTGAGAAACCTCCCAGGAGAGATTCGGAGTGCCTTGGAAAAGAAGCTTGCAGGGCCTCTTGATGGGAATGAGGAAGAGAAGAAGAGTCTGCTTCACGAGTGGGAATTACTACTAAGTGTGAGTGACTTTGAAGATGTAGCGAACAGGAGCGGAAAGATGCTGAGTGAAATCATAGAATTATCTAGAGTCTGGGAGCAGATCCTGAGAGTTCTTGACCAGCATCTTGGAAGTTCAACATTACCACCACAGCTAGAATATGATGTGCACCAGATGAGGAGAGATGCTGCAGCTATCAATGTGAATTTACAAGAGGATGAATTTCTCGTCAGAGGTCACGGACACACGCCGTATGTCAACAAGAAGCAAAAGGTCGCTGACGCAGGATGCTGGTTGGGAAACAGGGGATCCTACCTCAGAGTTGAAGATGGCCAAGTTACAACACACCACTGGCAAGAAAATGCTTAGAGTAATAACCTTTCAGACAAAGACTTCTTTCGAGAGAGTTTGAATGGTTAAATTCAATATCTTCACACCAAATGTTGAAGAATTCCTTTCTTTATTGGAAAAAGAAAAGACCATCAGATGGAAGAAGATTTGGTATGTTAATGAAAAGACAATAGCTGTATTTTTCATTGAGGTTTTCCAAAGCAGTTTGTCTGTTGAATCAGCACTGTTGAATGTTGTCATTGACCACGACCAGAAGGAAAAATTCTGTCAGATCTGGATTGAGCCTTTTGGGACAGGGTATGTGTCGCCAGATAGAAAGATGAGAGATTTGGTTCACGGAATTGGCCATATAGCCACTGCAAACAAATGGCGGTTTGAACGAGTTCCTGAGTCATATAGAGGTGATACTTGTCCTCATTGTAAGGCGACCTATGTGTACGAGGAAGCTGAAAGTCTAGAAACTTCATCACGAATTTGTCAGAACTGTGGAAAGCAGTTCTATGTTGATGAACTTCAGGATGTTGAGAGAGAGAGGGGAGAGATTCGATACAGGCGAACACCATGCCCCTATTGTAGTGCAGTCTACACATACAGTAAGAGGCATCTCAAGGAGGATGGCACTGTAGTATGTCAGAATTGTGGAGGGTCCTTCTTATTGCCAATTGACGATTGGACTCGATACTCGTATGATTGGTATCAAGAAAGTGATGATGAAAAAGGAGGATAAAGGGGGAAACCCCCCTTTTCACTAGATACTTGCACTACATAAGATCGGTTACAATCTTATCAGCCCACTTTTGCGCTGCAACTGCAGCTTTGTAGCCAAACTCGGGCTTCTCGTTGCCTAGACTTGCTTGAACGAAGTGCTCAATCATCTGTCTGTGTCCCCAGATTTTTGGACCTGGTCCCTCAACCTGCCAATTCTCTTTGTCATCACCCTTTCCAAACAGGGTCACGTCAAAGACCTCTCGGTTTTTACTTGGAATCCAGTCAATAAGGATGGTCTTACCATTGTTGCCAAAAATCTCAAACCTGCTGAGGTCCAAACCCTTTGCCACAGTTGAGCCAAGCATTGTTGTACCAACCACTCCGTTAGCAAACTTCATTATTCCCACAGTTTGGTATCCCTTGAAGTCATCAATTCCTTCTATAGGCATGTAGTTTGCAGTCCAGCGCATGTTTTCGATGGGGCTATTAAAGAACCATTGAAGCATATCAAGACTCCAAACGGATAGCGTGTAATCTGGGAAACCTCCGGACTTGGTTTTATCCCAAGCCCATCCACTCAGGGGCCACTGGTCTGCTAGGTCCTCTGCAGCGATAAACTCCCTAAATGTGATTGCAATTGGTTTTCCGATCGCACCACCATCAATCAGTTCCTTTGCCTTCAAATAACCAGGACAACGCCTGAAGTTCAGGATGGGCATGAGTACCACGCCCTTCTTCTCTGCAATTTTACCCAGTTCTTCGGCGTCCTTGAGTTTCGGCGCTATTGGCATCTCCAAGTAGACATGCTTCCCACCCTCAAGGGCTTCCTTGCCCATTGGATAGTGAAATGGTGTAGGTGTAGCTACACATACTGCATCGACTTCAGGATCTTTACAGACATCACTCCAGTCGTAGTAGATCTTAAGGTCGAAATCATCTTTCCTCGCCATCTTCTCCTTTAATTCCAGAGCATACTTCTCACTGTCCCTACCTTTCCTTGCCAGTAAGCCATACAATTGAGAGTTGGGTGCCTTGCGGAATGATGGAACATGAGCTGCACCACCAACAAAACCTACTCCTGCACAGACTGTCTTCAAAACTTTTTCAGTCATTTTATTCCTCGCCTCTGTAACTTTTGCGTTTACCAAATCTGTGAGTCTGAAGAATGAATAACAGAAACACAACTTTGGTATACTTTGTAACCAATTTTGAACACCATCCGCCTTAAAAGCCCTAGGTAGAATTTGGAATTTCTGTTCTAGGGGATTATATGAAGAATAAAATCGCTTCATGTAGGCTCTTAGATAGTCTTTATGACTCGTTCCGCGAGAAACCAACTGATATTTCCTAGGTATTCATGTGGTAAATAGAAGATAGAGTTTGAATCATACAGTAATCGAGCATCTGTAGGAAATTCGTCATCGCCCTCCTCGAAAATCAAGAGTACTTTGACATTTGGGAGGAATGATACCTCAAAAGCAACATCTCCAAAATCGACTCGCTTTCCACCTAATTTCTCAATGGCAGTAAACATACCATCTTTCTTCTCATTGAAGACTGCTATTAGTTTGCTCACATCCTCTTCATCGAAGGAATATCTGCAGGCCCAAGATCCGCGAAGCGCATTGAATTTTACCCAGTCCCCTCCAATCCCCATATCCTTCGCTTTGCTATAATAGAACAGGTATGGTATCAACCGACTATTATGAACTGGTTTGTCCAGAAACACATCATATGCTTCGCCTGTTTCAAAATCAAGGTTCAATCCAAGAATCTCAGCGTGAGTATCACCTAGTCCTAACCTCCCCCTCAGAGACTGAACATCCTTTGAGAAGTTGTCCCAACTCCACATAGCAGAGCTCGTATCAAACTGCTCAATATTGAATGTAACAGCAAGTTCCTTCGAGATCATCATCCAATAATCCAAAATTTCATCTGGCATTTTATTCACCTACTATTCTTTCTCTGTTGACATTTTGCAGTCTTTCAAACCTACGACATCACAAACGGCATATCTGGCATTATAACCTGCAATATGAAGAAGAGCGTCTCCATACTCTCTATCCTTCGCCATCGATGCTGTGCAAGGGTACGAGTGATGCGCCTTTGCAACCTCATCGAACAAGGCATCCGTGTCAGTGATTGATTTACCCCGGACCTTCTGACTGACATACCATGTACAACCACATGGCGCAGATCTCACTGGGCCTATTTCGGCTATAACATCACCTTTCATGTCAGCATAATGGATTGGTTTACCTACTTTGTAGGTTGATATGAACTCGTCGATCAGTTTTCCCTCTCCTTGTTCAAGAGTGCAAAACGGTTTGGGGAAAGCTGACTCAATACCTAGACTGTCTAGAGTGTCTTTTACCTGCGCTCTCAACCCTGGCGGCACCCATGTTGGATCCTCAATCGGTACAAGAACCGCCTTTGCACCAGTGGCCTCTATTAACAAATCTATAGCCGCAAGAATGTCATGATGAATGGCAACAACTAGGAGAAGGTCGCAGGGTGTAAGATTGAGATTCTTGATGAACTCTTCAGGATCCTCAATCATAGTCGGGGACGGGGGGTCTGTGGGGTATATGCCAACTATATCTCCAACGAACGAACCATAACCACTTCGACACTCAGCACAGACAGGCTCGCACCCCTCACAGAATGTCTTAAAATTGATCAGATTTCCAATGACTCTCTCTGCAAAGATGTCACCATATATCGTTGCGATTCGCACAGCAACCACCTGTGAATTATGGACCGAAGGTTCAAAGGTTAAAAAAGAGTGCTGATTGCGGCTTGAAAAAACAGTGATAGCAGAAACATAATATGTAGCACAAATCACACAAAGTTCGGTGTCTTTGTCATGGCATTAGGTGATTTCCTTTTTCCACAAGCGGAGCTCACTCTTGTGATAGTCCATTCTTTTGAAACAGATATTGAGTCCGAGAAAGACAAATTCTCTCAGGAATATCTTGACAGTACTGCCAGGATAATGTTGAGTAACGGTGACATCAAGAGACTTGGTTTGAAAGAGGGAGGAAATGTGAGTGTAAAATCCAAGAGTGGTAGTGTCACTGTACGAGCATTTGGAGATGACAATATTAGCGAGGGAATGTCCACGATGCCACGCGGACCTTGGGCAATGGCACTTGTACCAGTTCCAAATGATGGTTCGCCAATACAACTTCATGGGATCTCTATCACTGTAGTTCGAAGTGATGAACAAATCACTTCTTTGGAGAACCTATTCGATTAGACTTCAGCTCCTCCTTCACTTTATCAGTCTGCCCTCGCTCAAGCTGCAGATGGAGTTGAGGATTCTTTTTTAGATGTGCTCTAATCTTCTTAACCCGATTCATTGTTTCCTTTCGGGCTTCACCTGAGTCCCATTCAACTTCTTCTTTTGCCTTGGTCTTGGGCTTTCGTAGTGATTCGATGACTATGTCCCGGGCATAGAGATTGCTAGGTGAAGATGATTTTCCAATCACAGCATCGAAGAAACGTTTGCGTGCACTTTCCCATGCTCGTGCTCTTTGAAGCTCAGTGACATGATAGCCATCACGATGTACTTCTAGCACCTCATAAGGACAGGCGTTTTCACAGGCACCACAATACATACAATAATCGTCAGCAACAGCAATCTTATCAGCTGTACCTGTGGGATAGATAGCTTTCACAGGACAGATGTTGAAGCAATTGTTACATCCTGTTGGGTCGCATTTCTCCAGGTTCTTAATTTTCACCTCTCCGGTGAAAGGCTTCTCAACTTTTATTGCGTCATAGGGACAGACAACTTCACACAGTCCACACTTGACACATTGATTATCATCTCTGGTTAATTTCCCTGTAATTTTTGGTTCTTGGATGGTTCGCTTGCTTGATTCTGTGCACTCCACTTTGATGGCTTCGTCAGGACATATCTTTTCACATAAGCCGCAGTAATCACACTCTTCTTCAATCACCTTGATAGCTATAGCGGGTTTGTATCTGGGAGAGTCAATTTTTTCAGACCAGAAAATCTTGATTGCTTCTGGGCAAAGGAGCTCACAAAGACCACAATATGAGCATTTATCCTCATCAACTTTGATTGATCCTTTTGCATGCACCTCTCCCTTGTATTTGACGAGATCCTTTTTCTTGTCAACACTGATATCAACAACAAGAGCTTCTGTTGGACAGACCTTAGCGCATAGAAGACAAGGTGCACACTTTTCCTCATCAATCTCGTGAGTGCCCTCGATTATGTTGAAGTCGTTGATAGACCCCTCTCCTTCATAGATGGCATCAAACGCTCCAAATATACATGAAGATTCACAAAGTCCGCAAAATGTGCATAAATCGGGATCGACATTTACCAAGGGAGCACCCTCAATTCTGCCAGCTGCTGTTTCCGCGATTGGTCCCTTGGTTATAGCCTCCCACGGACAAGGCAGACATAGAGTACATCCAACACATCTCTCAATATCATAGTTGAGTGATTTGCAGAGTAAAGATGTCTTCCATGACAGCTTGATTATCCCATTTTCAACATCCATTGTTACGACCGGTTTCTCTCCAACTGAAACATTATATTTCTCCACTAGATCACCGGCCTGTTACTTCAACAGAGGTTTTCTTTTCAGATTCCTTTCCGAGAGGTCCCAGTTTTTCCACTTCGCTGATAAAATCCGAGACCTGTGAAGCAAAGCTGTCAGCTTCCGAGGCTGATGTGCTTCCAAAATAGAGTCTGTGTCCATCTATTCCAGCGGTTTCGAGTATCTCTCGCAGATTTTCGGTCCGTTCCATGGCATTCTGAGCACCAGACCTATAGTGGCAATCCTGAATATGACACCCCATCACTGCAACACCATCTGCGCCCTCTTCAAACGCAGAGAGAATTATGTCTGCATTGAGGCGTCCTGTACAAGGCACCTGTATTGGTATGATGTTTGCAGGGTAATCTAATCGCAGTATTCCTGCTCTGTCTGCAGCGCTATATGCACACCATCGGCACAAGTAACCAACAATCGCAGGTCTTAACGGATTATACTTTATCGCAGCCTTTGTGGCATCCTCCAATTGTCTATTAGTTAGACATGCAAGATCAAGTGCACCCGATGGACAAGTAGCAACACATGCGCCACATGACCTACATGCAATCTCATCAATCCCAAGTGACTTGCCCTCACCGAATTTTATTGCCTGTGAATTGCAAACCTGGACGCATCTTTGACAGCCCATGCAAAGCTCCTCGTCGAATGATGGTATACAAACATCTACCATGAACCTTCCAGATGCTAGAAGTGTCTTAACCTTCGATGCTGCAAGTCCTGCGTGTCCAACAGTGTCGGAGATATCCTTGGGTCCTTGAGCCACACCTGCGATGAACACTCCTTTTGAGGAGGTGCTGCTGGGATTCAGTTTGGGGTGTTGTTCTAAGAAGAATCCATTCTCATCAAGTGGCACTTTGAAGAGTCGTGATAATTCTTTGTTGGAGGGGTGAGATTCCATGCCCACCATTAAAACGACCAAATCAACATCTAGCTCTATCATTCTTCGTAGGAGTGTGTCCTCGGCAAGGATAGATGATTTTCCTGATATCGGGTCCTTTACGATTTCTCCAACAGCTCCTCGAATGAAGACTATTTCATGCTCTTTTCCTGCTCTCTCATAGAGCTCCTCATGACCCTTTCCAAAGGTTCTCATGTCTGTATGAAACACGATGACCTCAGTATCAGGCAATGCTTGTTTTACTTGAACCGCCTGTTTAACAGCCTCCGAGCAACAGGCTCTACTACAATACGGATTTCCAAATCGACGAGATCGACTACCAACACAGGAAATGAAGATAACTCGTTTCACTCCCTTCCCGTCTGAGAGTCGCATGAGTCTTCCACTGCTTGGACCTGCTGGATTAATCAGACGCTCAAGTTCTACTGATGTTACAACGTCCGGATTCTCTCCATAGCCAAATTCCTCAACTACAGATGGATCGAATGCTTCAAAACCAGTAGCCAAAATGACCGCGCCAACCTCGAGGACTTCGGTCTTGTGAGTGTCATCATAACGGAGTGACTTTGGCTCACAAACACCCATACAAGAGTGACAACCAACACAGTTCTCGATGTCTATGTATGGAGCTATTGGCACTGTATCAACCTGAGGACGCACCATTGCCCGTCGTGTTCCCAACCCATTGTTATATTCGTCCGGCACTACTACAGGACACACTTCGATACACTTGTTGCACCCTGTACATGTGTCAATGTCGACATATCTTGCTTGTTGTTTCACAGTGACCTGATAGCGGCCGACTCCTCCCTTCACATCGACTACTTCTGTTAGGGTCATAATTCTGATTTTGGGGTGCCTTGCAGCACGCGCCATCAGAGGACCCAAAATGCAGATTCCACAATCAAAAGTTGGAAATAACTTGTCCCATTTTGCCATGTGACCCCCAAGAAATCCTTCTCGCTCAACAATTATAGTTTCAATTCCTGCATCAGCAATTTCAAGAGCAGAAGTTAGGCCTGCAACGCCGCCACCAACAACAAGTGTTCTCTGGGTTATGGGTATCTCAATATCGGGCACTACCCTTGAATTACGAACTTTGGCAATTCCAGTATCAATTATGGCTGCTGCTTTCTGTGTGGCAATGTCCGGATAATCATAATGGACCCAACTACACTGTTCTCTGATATTTGCCATGTGAAGATGACCTGGGTCAAGTCCTGCCTCCCTTACTGCATCAGAGAAGAGCTCACTATGAAGTAGTGGAGAACATCCTGCTATAACAACTCGTTCGACCTTGTTCTTTTTGATTTTCTCAATGAGATCATAAACACCCTGCTCAGAACAAAGATGGTCATCAACATCCACAAAGGCAATGCCACGGGCTTCATACCGCTTACGAAGGGCTTCGATATCCACCACAGCTGCAATATTAGAACCACAGTTACACAGAAAGACCGCTATTTTATCATCTTCTTTCTGTTTTGCCTTCTTCTTGTGGCTCAAGGATATCACCAGTTTCCTGAATTTCAATGGTCAATAGTCTTTCTATGTGTTATTTGATGCGGCAAACTGAATTGAAATCTTGTAAAGACAATGGTCATACCGGATAATTCTTGTGGAATGTGCTGAAATACACGTTCAATATAGCAAGTGGCCAGTTGGAATGGTGATAAGAAAGTGAAACTCAATCCCATGGAGCTCTACAACTTACTCCCAAAGACAAACTGTAGGCTATGTGAGCCAAAGACGTGCATGGCTTTTGCAACAAAACTAGCTCTTGGAGACGTTTCACCTGATGACTGTCCTCCACTTCTTGAGCCAGAATTCAAGAAAAACTTGGATAAAATCAGAGAGATGGTTGCACCATTGCTCTCAGCAGAAGCTACAGGCATCAAACTCGACGAGGACAAATGCACGGGATGCAACAACTGCGTTGTGGTGTGCCCAGTTGATGTTGCGGCAGAACCTCCAACAAGTGAAGGGAGAGCAGCAATGAGTACAGACACAGTATTCAGGATTGAGAATGGGGTTTCGAAAATCATCAACCTTGAGAAGTGTCGTAGGTTTCCTCCAGACAGGTTGAATTGTAGAGTCTGCGAGCAGTATTGTTGCACAGATGCAATCGAGATTTGGTAGGTGATTCTAAGTGGATGATGTTGTCTGTAGTGGTTGTTCTTTACTCTGTGATGATGTATCAGCTGAGGTATCCGGTAAAAGTGTCAGCTCGTTGGGACTGTGCAAGTTGGGGCATACACACCTAGAAAAAGTAGTCATGCTTAAGTCTGAATCAATTGAGAAAAAGCTCGAAAAAGCTGTTGATATTCTCCTGAATGCAAAGAACCTGCTTATCTACGGATGGACCCATACAACTGATGAGGAAGTCCAAGAGGGACTTAAACTTGCAGAGATGACCAATGGGCATTTTAGTTCTAGTACAAATCTTGGTCCATGGCAGGCAATGCTACACAGCATTCACTCTGAGGGCCTTGCTATTGACCTAGAGTACGTTCGAAACAATGGAGAGTTCATCATCTACTGGGGTTCAGACCCATCTGAGAGCTTGCATAGACACTCAAGTCGATTTGCCGTGTTGCCAAGAGGTCAAAAGATACCTGAGGGTGTAGAGAGTCGAACTATTGGTGTGGTAGATGTTCGTAAGACTGAAACGATGAAGATGGCCAATCATCGACTCATCATCCCAGCTGGAGCGGATGCTGAACTACTTGATGTAATCTTATCTGAACTTGAGGGGAAATCAGTGGTCAAAGACAAGGTCCTAGGAATCCCCGGAAGTGAGCTGATTGGATTTGTTAATGGACTACGAAAGTCTGATTGCACAGTAATATTCTATGGAAGCGGGGTGATTAACTCTGGAAAGTATGATTCAAACCTCAGCGGAATTTCCAAGCTTATTAAAGCCATTCGGAAGACAGGAAAGGAGGCTTATGCCCTTCCCATGTTTGTTGAGCCCAACACAATGGGAGTAATCAAGGCAATATCTCAAGAAGAGGATGATGCTCTTCAAAGAATGGCTTCAGGAGAGTTTGATGTCGCCTTAATTGTGAGTGATGATGTTTTGGCAAACCTTCCAAACATCGCAGCAAAAGCACTTGCAAGGATGCAGACTGTCTATGTTGGACTATCAGGAGGTTTCACAGACACTAAGGCCAAAGTTTCAATCCATACAAATGACCCAATTACCGCAGGATTAGGCACCATGACAAGAGTTGATATGAAGGAGATATCCTTCAAGAAATGGAAAACCAGGAAAGAACACAGTACGATACGAGATGTCCTACTTAAGATGCAAGATATCATTCGAGGGAAGAAAGCATAGATTGGAGAATCAAAGATGAAAGTCGCAATAGCAGGAAAAGGAGGCGTTGGTAAGACAACCATCGCAGGTACACTAGCAAGATTACTCGGTAGAGATGGATTAAAGATTCTCGCAGTTGATGCAGACCCAAGCTACACATTATGGTCGCCTCTTGGTATCCCACCCGATGTGGCGAAAAGGATCGTTCCTCTCACAGAGAATGAAACCCTAATAGAAGAACGACTGCAGATTGATGGAGCAAAAGGATACAGCGGTTTCTTCAAGCTAAATCCTCGAGTTGATGATCTGGCACAAAAATTTGCAATTCAGGGACCTGACAATGTGAGTCTCCTTGTTGCTGGGACTGTCGAGATTGGAGGTTCAGGGTGCATGTGTCCATCTGCGACTCTTCTCAAGACACTCATGCGCTATCTCATCCTTGGAACTGATGAGGCTTTTGTCATGGATATGGATGCAGGTGTCGAGAATCTTGGTCGAGGAACGACCAAAGGAATGGATGCGTTATTAGTGGTTGCTGAACCGAGCCGACGCTCGCTAGAAATCCTTGGAAAAATAAAGAATCTAGCGAAGGACATTGATGTTGGAAGAGTCTTTGCAGTGGGTAACAAAGTTGCCACATCTGATGATGAATCCATGATTCGAGATTGGGTAGCAGGTGAAGGAATTCCACTTTTAGGAATAGTACCTGCAGATGAAATAATAAAACAGGCAGACCATAAGGGAATGGCTCCCTTAGACCTAGATCCTGATTCACCTGCTATAGAGGCAATCCGTGTGATAAAACAACAACTAATCAATGAAACTCATAATTAGACATTCTAATTACGAATTGAAATTTAATACGGCCCTTGATTGTCTTTCTTAAATGAACTACTTAACGTGGTTAATTTTTCATTATGTACATATTCACTGAATAGGGTATGAGATTCACAACCTTATTATGGTGCTATGCTTTGGGGCTTGTCACCACGCACAGGAACTGAACGCAGCATGAAGAAGAAAGCTTACTTCAAAGCGGATGAAGCAGACACTGGACTTGGCAAGTTCAAGGGTCTAGAGGTTCGGATTGGTACTATTGTAGATGATGAATGGGATGAACCTATGGGCCCCACACCGATGCCAGATCCAACTGGTCTCCGCGCATGGGATCATAAGCTACTAGCTCGTTATCAGCCATCGTATATGCCTTATTGTCAGGTTTGTTGTCTCTGTACTTTTGGTAAATGTGATTTGTCTGGTGACAAGCGAGGTGCTTGTGGAATTGATATGAAAGGGCAGCAAGCAAGGATTGTGTTAGCAGCAGCTAATATAGGCTGCGCGGCTCATCTTGCGCATGCTAGACATCTTGTAGATCATCTGATTGAGGAATTTGGTCCACGAACAGAGCTTATTCAAGGACCAGGTACTGAAATACACGCTCCAGTTTCTCGTTTAGTCACAGGCATGCGACCAAGAACTCTAGAGGACGCTGCCATAATTGTTGACTACTGTGAAACCCAGCTGGCTCATACACTGTCTGCCACGCACACAGGTCAAGAGGGTAGCTGGTTAGACTTCGAGAGCAAGGTGCTCCATGCGGGGATGATTGACCAGGTAGGTATGGAGATTGCAGACCTCGTGCAGATTTCAACACTTGGTTTTCCAAAAGCAGATCCGGAAGCCCCACTTGTCCAATCGGGCATAGGTATGATGGATACCAATAAAGCTATCATTTTGACTATTGGGCATAACATTGTACCAGCCGCAGCTATAACGGATTATATTACCGAAAAGAAACTTGGAGGTCAAGTCGAAGTCGGGGGTATGTGTTGTACTGCATGGGATATCACACGACGCGATCCCTCTGCAAAGGTGATTGGACCAATTTCGTGGCAGCTTAGATACATACGAAGCGGCAAGGCAGATGTTGTGGTAGTAGATGAGCAGTGTATTCGGACTGATGTCGTTAGAGAGGCACAGAAGGTAAAGTCGCCAGTTATTTCAACATGCGATAAGGCTGTAATGGGTTTACCTGATAGAACTGAAGACACAGTTGACTCAATTGTGGATGAGCTGGTGTCATTCAAGATACCGGGTGCCTTTATTCATGACCATCACAAGGTTGGAGAGGTTGCTACAAAAGTAGCTCTTGCTCTCAAGCCAAAGCGAAGAAAGATGAAGTTCTTCCCCTCGAAGAAGAAGATTCAGAAGATGGCAGAAGAGTGCAAGAAATGTAGTGAGTGCATTCGAGCCTGTCCAAACGATCAGCCCGTAATGGAAGCGGTGTTGGCTGCTCAACTAGGGAATTTTGAACCACTACGTGATGTCTATCAGAGTTGCATAGGATGTGCACGGTGTGAGTCTGCGTGTCCTAATGATTTTGACTTGCATAGTTGGATGGTTGTTGCAGCTGAGGCGGATTGCAAAGATGAAACTTACATGGTACGAACCGGAAGAGGAGCAATCCAAGACATCGAAATCAGAAATGTTGGTCAGCCAATCGTCTTTGGCGAAATACCGGGAGTGATAGCCCATGTAGGTTGTGCCAACTATCCGCAGGGTGGCAAAGATGTTCACGACATGGCTGAGGAGTTTGCAAAACGAAGATACATTATCGTGACATCGGGTTGCGCTGCAGTATCAGCAGGCCATGTGAGGGATGAGAATGGACAGTCAATATACGAGAGACGTAGTGGTGACTTTGATGCAGGGGGTGTTCTTAACGTGGGCTCCTGTGTGTCCAATCCACACATCGCTGGTGCAGCAATAAAAATTGCAGCAATTTTCGCCAAGAGGAACCTTCGTGGAAATTATGCAGAGATAGCTGATTACATCCACAATCGTGTGGGTGCAGTAGGCATCTCTTGGGGTGCCATGTCACAGAAGGCAGCATCAATAGCATCAGGTTTCTGGAGACTTGGCGTTCCTGTGATTGTGGGACCACATGGTTCGAAGTACAGAAGAATGTTGCTTGGCAAAGCTGAAGATGAAAGGGCATGGACGGTCTATGATGCCCGCACGGGAGACCGTGTGTTAACTGCACCTGCACCAGAACACCTCTTCTATGCAGCTGAAACTGTTGCAGAAGCCAATGTGATGACAGCGAAACTTGTTCTTCGTCCAAATGATACAGGGAAGGGTCGGTCAATCAAGCTGAGCCACTACATAGACATCCATGAGAAGTATTATGGATTCTTCCCAGATGACGTTTGGAGATATATTCGACGTGATTCGGACATTCCAATCACACTCAAAGACAAGATTCTAGCTCAGATGAAGGAGAACAATTGGAAGGAACGTAAGATTATAGACCCCACGCTCCTGAAAGAACAAGTCATGGGAGGTGGTAGCTAATGGTGATGCGACCGGTACCCTGGCAGACTGGAGAAATCTGTGGACCTGTCAGTGCAAAATCCCTGACAAAAGCTGCAGTTCTGAAGAGAGACCTGAGCAAAGCCAAGAGCCCACTTCTCATCGTTGGTTCAGAGGCTGCGACAGAAAAGCATGGGAAAGGAGACATGGTTGATTATGCAATCGCCCTTTCAGAAGCTGGAAAAATGCCTATCATTGCCACTGGAGGAGCAATCAAAGCATTCATCGAGAAGGGCTTTGAAGGTGCAAAGTCGATGGGGGCAATGGAAGTAGCGTTTCGCCTCCAAGATTCAGAGTGGAAAGGACCAAATGGAAAAGGGCCACACGATTTGATTTTCATCTATGGAATCCCATATTACATGCAGTGGACTCTGTTATCAGGTGTGATGAATTTTGGGACACACATAACAGCTATTACACTGGGGCGATATTATCAACCACATGCAAAATGGTCATTCCCAAATATGAAGGAGAAAGCCTATCATTCTGCGCTTGATGAAATACTAGAACTAGTAAGAGGAGGCAAGTGAAGTGTCATTTGAAGATATTCCTGTAGATATTGGCGTTGTGTATGAAGGTGAACGAGTAAAAAGCAAAGATATGTTTGTTGAACTCGGAGGACCAAAGATGGGACAGAAATTCGAACTTGCGCTTGCAAGAGAAGCAGGTGAAATTGAGGATGAAAAAGTCACCATAATTGGTCCAGATCTGAAAGACATGGAGGAGGGAAGTTACCATCCTCTTGGCATCGTAGTCGAAGTAGCGGGAAAAGAGATTGAGCCCGATCTTGAGGGAGTTATTGAGAGGCGCATTCACGAATACGTCAATTTTGTTGAAGGAATGATGCATCTCAATCAACGATATGACATCTGGATTCGACTAAGTAAGAAGTCCTTTGAGAAAGGTTTCAAATCATTTGAGTATCTTGGTAAGGTTTTGATACGACTCTTCAAAAGCGAGATGAATATCATCGAAAAAATTCAGGTGACCTTTATCACAGATCCCAAAATTGTTACTGAGCGCTATGATGATGCGATAAATAGATACAACCAGCGAGATGAACGTGCAAGAGGACTTAGTGACGCAGAGGTTGATACATTCTATGGATGTTCACTCTGTCAATCATTCGCTCCTACACACGTTTGTACAATCACTCCACAAAGATATGCGAATTGTGGCGCAATCAGTTGGTTTGATGGTAGAGCCGCAGCTCGAGTTGATCCAAAAGGCCCACTCTACGCGATTTCAAAGGGAGACACAATAGACGATTATCGCGGTGAGTACACTGGCGTCAATCAGTCATACACAGAAAAGTCACTTGGAAAGATAAATTCAGTTGTTCTTTACAGCGCTTTTGAGAAACCACATACGAGTTGTGGATGCTTCGAGGCAATTGCGTTTGTCATTCCAGAGGTTGATGGATTGGGGATTGTACACAGAGACTTCAAGGGCGATACTGTAAATGGTTTGCCATTTTCAAGCATGGCTGACTCAACAGCAGGTGGTCGACAAGTTCCAGGATTCCATGGAATATCTATTGAATACATGCGTTCTCCAAAATTCCTACAAGTTGATGATGGCTGGAATCGGATAGTATGGCTACCCGAGGCTATTAAAGAGAGAGTCTTGGAGTTTGTACCTGAAGATGTAAGGGAAAAGATCGCCACTGAAAAAGATGCTATGAATATTGCAGACCTCAAAGCATACCTCAAGGAGAAGAATCATCCAGTTGTTCAACGTTGGATTGAAATCGAAGAGGAGGAGGAAACTGCTCTAGTAGCAAGTGCTGAAGGAACTGACTATGTATCAGTCCCTGGAGAGATGACGGCCTTTGTTGGAGGGGTCGGCGGTGGACTTGAGATCATTTTCAAGAATGCCAAGATCTATGCTGAGAAGATAATAGTCCGAAGAACGGGAAAGGGTGACCAGAAGAAATGACAAGCGACAAGGAACGGACTACATCGCTGGATGACTTGTTTGGCGATTTTGCTGAGCTTGTCCTAGAGAACGTGACAATAGAACTTGATGAGCTGAAACTTGGCCTTCGGCCGATGGTTCAACAGATGGCAAAGGCTGCTGCGCGTCCAGCTCTGGAGATGCCTAAGTCATTGATCCCAGCCTCTTTTACAAAACCATTGGGAAAATATCCACGGAGTATCCAAGAGATTACACTAGGAGCAACGAAAGGTCAGGGTGGAACAAGGAGTCACACAGTAACCATTGGAGGACATACTGCTCCAGCATGGGACATATTCCAAGCACCTCCAAAGCATCCTCCGGTGATTGCAGCGGATGTCTTTGATATGCCTATCTCGTTGGCAAAAATGGTTAAGATGCACTATAAGGAGGTTCTTGATGACCCAGCAGAGTGGGCAAAACTCGTTGTCAACAAGTTTGGTGCAGACGTGGTCACCCTCCATCTCATCAGTACCGATCGACAGATTGCTGATACCTCACCAAAAGATGCTGCCAAAACAGTTGAAGAAGTTCTTCAAGCTGTAAAAGTTCCAATACTGATCGGTTCTGCAGGAGACCCTGAGAAAGATGGACCGGTTTTGGCAAAGGCTGCTGAGGTCTGTGAGGGTGAGAAAACTCTCTTATGTTCAGCAACTGTTGATGTCTACGAAGAAATAGCTGTAGCAGCTAAGAAACATGACCAGATAGTTTTGTCATGGACCTCAATTGATATCAATCAACAGAAGGAACTCAATCGAAGACTGTTCGAATGGGTGACTCCGGAGCAGATTATCATCGATCCAACCACAGCAGCTCTGGGATATGGTCTGGAGTATGCCTTCACAATAATGCAACGGATGCGACTTGCTGGTCTATTGGGAGATGAGGAGCTATCCTTCCCAATCAGCTCAGGAACAACAAATGCATGGGCCGCAAGAGAAGCCTGGATGAATAATCCCGAGCTGGGTCCGAGAGAGCTTCGAGGACCAATCTGGGAGAGTGTCACGGCTCTAGCGCTATTGCTTGCAGGAAATGACCTCTTCATGATGATGCATCCTGCAGCAATCAAGACTGTACATGACCTTGTG
>JAEORX010000204.1 GCA_016840685.1 Candidatus Thorarchaeota archaeon | reverse complement strand
CAGCTTCTGTAGCAAACACTTTTGCCTGTGAAACCTCTTTTCTGCACCACTCGCCGGTATCCGCTTTCTTCGCAGCTCGATAGACAAGACCCCTTGCAGCATCCAAATCAGTTGTACAGTCTGCCACCTTGAAACTGATAGCTTCGAACTTCTTTATGGTACGTCCGAAAGCTTCGCGTTTGTCGGCATACCTCACGGCGATTTCAATAGCAGCACGACCCATTCCAATTGGACCTGCGGCAGATGTCAACCTCTCTGGAACCATCATAGCATTGAAAACTGAGTTTCCATCATCAAGGCCGCCAACCAGATTAGACTCAGGAACCTCAAGGTCCTTCATCACAATTCTTGCTGCGCCCATACCACGGCATCCCATTAGTTCATACTCTTCCTCAACCTTAACACCCATGTCCCTGTCTATGATGAAAGCACTCAGGGATTGATGCGGTGGAGCTTCGAAGTTTGTCTTTGCGTAGACCAAGAAATAGTCCGCCCCAACACCTCCAGCAACAAAACGCTTCTCACCATTGACAACAAAACTATCACCTTGTTTTATAGCAGTTGTATTTGTCCCAAAGAAGTCTGAACCACCCCGGGGTTCGGTAAGTCCTTCACCACAGATTTTTTTTCCTTGAAGTGTTGGCAGTAGATACTCCTTCTTCTGTTCAGGAGTACCAAACTTGTTAATCGCTTCTCCCACAATGCTAGGTAGTGAATATGCACACCCTAGTGCAATTCCGAGGACACCCACCTCTTCAAGCGCGACCATCTCAGAAACCCAGCCTAGACCACGACCACCATACTCGGTCGGAAATCGGAGTCCAAGAAGGTTTTCTTTTGCTGCCGCCTTAATGAACTCATAGGGATATTCCTTTGTTTTACTGTCCATGGCAAGAATAAGGTCACGGTCAACCTTGTCCCTCACGAACCTACGGACTTCGTCACGTATCTCTCTCTCATCCTTAGTTAGTAGAACATCAAACATCATCTATCCTCTCGTTCCCTCTAGCAAAGAGTTGAGTGTATCATCTGATCCACCCTCACTCTTGACATTAATCGCCGCAACAGGACACACAATCTCACACACTAGACATAGAATGCAATCTTCCTCTCTAATTGGGTCCACTACTGGCTGACCGGACTCGTCGAGTATTAAATCAAACACATGAGTTGGACATGCCTCAATGCATTTCTCACAACCAAAACATAGTGAGAAGTCAACTCCCACGATTTCACCATGTATCACAGTTGTCTCACTCTCTTGAGCGCACCTTACTGGATGGCCATGATGGGTTCCGATTATATTCCATGTGTCCCTGTAAGTCCTGTCAATTGGCACGGGAAAACGAACTACGATGTTCCTTTTAGACAATGTGGAAATCAAATTTTTTCCAAAATCTACTAATGCTCCCTCCTTTTCCAACCTAGAAGGAAGAGGATTATGACAAAGACACCACCAGATGCGAGTATCACGTAATTAACTAGCAGATTGGGAATCATGACCTCCATGACATATGAGGCAGTCCTGTTTGCCCAGTCATAAACAGTCACATTGACAACATGAGAGCCATATTCGGAATTTACAATCAAGCAGCTGCATTCTGGAAAATAAACTAAAGCCATAAGTTCACTATCGAGAAAAATTTCAGCACACCTATAATCTGAAATATTTTGCACTGACCAGACAACATTAAGATCAGGCCATATGCTCTGATTTTCATTGATAGTGAGAGATGTGATTTCGGGATTAGTTAGGTCAATTCTGAAATGAAGAAACTCTGAAACAGAGTTGCCAGCTTGGTCAAAAACGGTGAGATTGAGATTATGAGTCCCTTCAGACAGGTTCTTGAGTAGATAGTTGAGTGCAGTTGTGTTGGATTGTGTATCACCATCAATGGTAATCTCTGCATGAGAATAACCACTGAAATCATCCTGATAACTCCAAGTAACTCCTAAAGAACTTGAGGAGTGGTTGCAGAATTGGGCAGGGTTAGTAATGACTGCTTCTGGAGGGGTGGTGTCAATATGAATCTGATAGTGCGCCGCTGAAGCCCCAACATTACCAACAGAATCTCTTACTACAATGTGGAAGTACCATGTACCATTGTCTAAATGTTCAAAACAAGTGCCATTTATGGTTGTATAAGTTCCAGTAAGAGAAGTCGGTATTGTAGAGGGATTTTGGTCTATAATGTAATAATATCCCTCAATTCCATTGACATCTGGTGGAATAGTCCAATTGAACTGTGGTTTGCAATTACGATACCATTGGTCTTGTTCTGGATGAGTTTGAGAAACCACGTAAGGAGCAAGTACAGTACAGTCATAGTTTATAGAGAGGAGCGGATCACCCACAATATTCATTCCATAATACCATTCTAAATACTCAGAGCCGGCAGAACTTGCAGAGGTTAGAGACTGTGAGAACCAATAAATCAAACTTGTGCCCAAGGTGGTGTTCTGGCTCAGTGGTTCGTAAAACGCATCACAGTCCATCATACTACCAGTCTTGCTACTCCCAATGGTAGCGAGGCTGAAATCGCCGCTAAATGTATAGGTCACAGCGAGATTGTCATTTGCAGTCCATTTAGCTCCAGAGCAACAAAATAGATTGTAAAAATTAAAAGAGGGCGGAGCTGCTCGAACTTGGGCGGATGAAGCAGTTCCCTCTCCGGAGCCACTAGGTCCAAAATAATGCATTGTCGAGGAGCTGTGGGCACAAAGGTGACCCCATTGGTAGTCTTGAGTAAGTCTATTTGTGAGCCAGTCAGAGGCATTAGTATATGTGGTGGGCAGTCGAATGTTCGTACTCGTGTCATAAGCTAGTGCTAAATCTGCACACCAACGCGCACCCCAGGACTTGGACCAATCATCATCTATGTAGGCCAGTGCACGATGATTCCGCTGAACCCCGCCTATACGATAATTATGTACCCTAGAAAGATAGTTTGTAATGTGATCAGCTACACCTGAGCCCCATGTGAGACATTGAGGGTCTATTCGACCAACAAAGATCTCAGGGTAGATATCAGTTACAGGAGAGCTGCTGTGAGTGTCATAAATACCGTCGACAGGATTGATGTCAGACCACTGACCATCTAGGTCCATCAGATAGAGATCACAAATGAAGGTTTCAGCTGAAAAGGATTCAGATGCCTCATGGTGGTAGAGGGCATACGGGAGGCGACCAATCAATACGGCTCCAACGAGGTTATCACTCTCAAACCAATCGGATAGAAGGTCTTTCAGGTCCTCTGCTGTTGCTATAGCGTTGGTGTACAGAATTGTACGATAACCAGTGTCACTAAGATCTTTCCGATATTGATTTACAGCATCAGATACATCTGCGGAGATTGAACTTTCAACTACCAGAGCGATGGTGTCTGCTTCTTGAATGGATTCGGAGGGTATGGTTGCAATGCAGTCAATTTTGGAAACGCTAGGACTGGTGAGTGAATCTGTAGTATCGGATGTGAGTATGGAATATCTAGGACCTTGACTTTGTAGTGGAATATTGGTTAATGGAACTGAGAGAAGAAGACAGAGAAATAAAGTTCTGAACAAGTCTCGATTCAGTAGGATAGTCAGAGGCAAATCCACTCCTAGGGTGTTTGCTCCGTGTATCCATATGAATTTGTCTTGAACCGTAAACGGTAATCAGCCAACAATGGTGCCAGATATCTTGCTCCCACAACTAACCGTTCCCACATACGTTCTGCCTTCTCTGGCGTTTGTAGGGTCAGCTCTACATCAAAATTGTGTGGTCCATAGATTGGAATCCAGCCAGTCATATCAGCGAGTGTGAACAAGTGAGCACTCACTCTTGGATACGCGCGCTCATCAAACGACACATATGGCAGGTACTCTTCTCTGTCCGGATGATCCATGGGAAGTCCAGAACAGCTCTGAGTCGTCAAAAAACCCAGCTCATTCAACTCTTTGATATGCGACCGTATTGATGCATCAACAGAATACAGGAAGTCTTGTGTTGAATAAGATTCGTGAAGTGATGCCTCCCAGTTTTGTCTATACCATTGATACTCACTTGATATCCATTGCACACTTGGGATGATCCCATGTCTGAGTCCTTGTCTATACAGACTGAGGGCATCCATAATCCTCGGGAGATTGCCTAAAAGTCGATACCATGACTGAACTCTAATCGATGGGTGACTCGAGTTTCGGAGAATCACATCAGAAGTTTCGGTCAGCTCAGTTTGCCATAGAGAGGCGTCAGCTATAGTGAAGAGATGAGCCTCAAACCCTGGGTAGCTGGATTTA
>JAEORX010000035.1 GCA_016840685.1 Candidatus Thorarchaeota archaeon | reverse complement strand
TGACGGGATTCGCATGAACGATGGGAGGATTAGACTCGCATTTCTAATTATCGTATTGATGCTGATGATTCCGGTGATATCTACTCCTATATCCAAAATGGAGGGGGCCTATGCGGAAACTCCAGTCGATTGGGTGACATCAGCTTCAAATCGACCTTTAATTGTGTTTGACTACTCGCATGGACAATATTACTCTGAAGTAGAATCTCTTGACCTGTCGCTTGAATCCGAACTAGAGGATCTGGGATATGAGGTTGTATGGGCTCGGGGTGGCATTAATTATACGATTCTGAGCAACGCTAGTGGCCTCATAATCGGTGCAATTTGGGGTGAATCGAATGTCTTCAGTCTTGATGAGCTCCTAACTATATATGCTTGGTTTATCCAGGGTCACAAGTTCTTATGGATAGGGACCGACTCTGATACCTATGGCGATTACATCAATGACCAGATGTCTCTAATCCTGGAGTATATTGGCTCACATGTCTATCCCGAATCTGTAATAGTTGAAGATCCAATCTCAAATTGCGACGCGTCTTATCGAGTAATAGCAACTGGGATGAGTGACGATGATTTCGTGTCTCCAATTGTCGAGGGAGTTTCAGGTGTATTGATGCATGGATCGACAATTCTCTATGGCAGCAACTCTGTATTGAGTCCTGGCGTTGCTGTTTATCCTGTCGCTCTAGAAACAACAACCATTCAAGATATCCACCCGCTTCTGTATTATGCGGAATCCGCTCATTGTTTTGACACCGACTCAGCTCCTCCATTAGTGCACTCAGCTGGCGAAACAGGGTCCTTTGTATGTGCTACACTCGAAAAAAATCTAGGTCTTTTCAACAACAGTGTTGCAATAGTGTCTGGATCCTCTCCATATGGAAACTATCAACCTATGTACACATCAGATTACTATGGACAGACACTGGAGGGAAATCTCTTTGTAAAACAAGCCATACACTTCGGGATGGAACTAGTCACTAAGTCAACCATCAATCATCCGATTGACATCACTTACGAAGAGGGAGTTCCCGGACACTTTATTTTCTGGCAACCCTTTGACCTGAACCCGAAATCTTACAACATCACCCTGGATGATACGCTTGTCAGAGAAGGCATTTGGAATTCCTCTTATGAATACATTTTACTTAGTGTTGATGGATTGGATATTGGAGAGTACGATTATAGACTTACAATGACAAATCAAAACAACCAGACTCTCTCAGATTCTGTGACTGTCACGGTGGTGGAACAACAACCACCATGGATTAACCATCCCGAGGATTTCACAATCTATCTTGGTTATAATGAGAGTGTAATAACGTGGACGCCGTCAGACCTGAGTCTACTTTATTATGAAGTCTATTTGGATGGAGAGTTGATAGACTCACACGCATGGATGCCCTGGGAATCCTCAAACGTGACAGTTCATGTCGAAGGGCTTCCCCTTGGGGTCCACAACTATACGATATGCGTATTTGACTTATTGCTTCTTGAAACAACGGATACTGTGATGGTCGAAGTCATACCGACATTCGGATACGGACTAGATCTTGTTCAAATGGCTATACTCATTGCATCCATTGGATCTTTCATCATTATTGTGATTGTTCTCATATCTAAAAGGCAATAGTTTGAACGAAATGAGTTCATATTCAATAATATCATAATCTAGTTCGAGGTGACGATGTGCCATGAAGCACGTCAGTATGAAGATGGTACTAGGTATAGCAGTTTCGATGATTTTTCTCTTCGGAGCGCTTGCTGCACCTGTATCTGCACTTCAGACGAATATCAAAATAGAATCATACAATCAAGGCTTCAGATCTGATGCCACTAATCATACTTACGTATATGTGGAGCCAGATCCATTAGCCTGGGTTTCTAGAAGTACGATGCATCTGAATGAAGATTTGGATTATAGAGTAAATAGATATGACGCCACAGGCTGGGCTGTAGGTACTGGTGGTTTCACTGACGGCACAAATCCACCCTTCAATTGGATGTCATTCAATGGGTGGGCCACTGGTCCATTTGATAATCCAACACTCCTTCCAGAGTTCTTCGACTTTGTAGCAGCTGATGGAAGTGAGCATGTTGTGAATACCACATTGGAAACACGAACATTCGGACTCGCTTTTGGACAACACACTCCAGTCCTTGCTGATGCTGGATACATGTATATTGGAACATTGGGTGTCGGTGGGGAAGAGTTCGTTCATCTGACTGTTGATTGCAGGCAAGATGATGTTTCATGGAGTATACTTGTTTATGATCAAGAAGGTCGTTACATCACCGAGTATGGTGGTTCAGGTGGTGATATCTGGACCCTTCCGTTCAAGCCTTCTCCTTCCATGACTCATTATGTCCTTCTACAGATATTCCCATCTGTGGGGACCTTTGCTTTGTTTGATTTCCTACCAGTTGCGGTTTCACCACAATCAATCGCTGCGGAGAATGTTGTTACTGGTGAGCTACCAACCGGAGAATTGCTCTCAAGGGGTGACACTGGCAGCTGGGTACACCAAGAATTAGCACCTACAGTTCATACATACAAGGTTGACTCTCCTGATGATGTTGCATCTTTGACATATGCGTTCAATTACCCAGAGTTTGCGATTGTGGCGAGTCAAGGAGCTGCCATCATGTTCACCAGTGCAGAGTGGACGTACTACTATAACGGTGGAATGCGCTACCAAGATGCAGTCTATACACCAACTGTTGGAGAGTATTTCTTCAGAGGTGGACCATACTATGTGACTGTTATTGGCGGTGATAACATTGCATACACACTATATCATCAGACAAACAGTCAAGGAGCAATTCCGTTGAACCATGAGTTCCAGTTTGAGAACTACATTGGTGCACGAGTTTCTCGAGCCTACACATTAACTCTCGATGAACCCTCCATTTTGCGTGTTAATTCAACTGCGACTGGTGGTGAACTATCTGTCTATCTGACTGGTGTCTATGAGAATGGTTATCGGATTGATTGGGGAATCACTTTCGCTACTACTCTTGCACCCGCAAATGAGTACTATCTTCCTGCAGGTCAATACTTCATTGAGATGTCTATTGCAAACAATGTGAATGAATGGATCGAGTTTAACTTGGGTCCAGTTGTCGATGCACCATCTGCTGGGTTTGATGATGTAGGAGGATTCTTTGTTGATACAACATTCAACCACTTGTACAACATGACATTGATTCTGACCAATCCTGACAATATCACAGTCAGTATTGAGGTTTCGATCTATGACACCTCTGGCCATGTTCTATACACCAGTAGTACAAATCTGGCAAACCGGTGGGATGGGGCTCAGATTGTGCCACATCCATCCATCTGGAACAATCACACATTCAACTACATGGGACAGCAATGGTATGATGGTCCGGCGATAGTTGGCATCTGTGCGTATACTGTCGCAAACAACACACAGGGAGCTAGCAACAACTACCATGACTACATGGTAAATCTGACCATTCAATGGACTGATAGAACGAATGATCTTTACACCAATGTTCAAGTCCTCGATGTCAGCAACACAGCATTCTACAACTTCACCCTACCACTTCCGGGATTTGGCGTGGAGGCTCACGGATTAATGTTGAACACAACACCAGGAACTTGGTACAATGTGTCAATACTAACTGGAGATGTTTCAACCTGCACCGCAGTGTTGTATAGTTCCCTCAATGGAAGAACCCACTGGACTGGTTGGACTGACCTCAATGATTACCTAGTCGGTTCAGCGAGTGACATGGGCTTCCAGTTTGGTGCCATCTCTGAGCAATCCTTCTTGGAGCTAAATATAGGACGCGACCAACTGGCTGATGGATACCTCTGGGTCAAGATAACTCCAATGGAGACTCATCCTCTAGTGGTTGAGGAAATCACTCCTCTCGGTCCTGACATCCTAGCCATTCTTGGTGCTATCGCTATTCCAGCAGCAATAGGTGTTGGAGTCATCGTTGTGGTCTATATAGTATATGTCAAGAAGTACAAGACGTAACATCTACGTACATCGGTCTTGATCAGTCGAGACCGATGTTCTCTTCTTTTTTACCAAACCCTTTTGTCCATTCGGTCTCATTAGGGCATTGAGCAGACCCTGTTGGAGTTGATACTGCATGTCTCTAGAAGGCAAGACCGAATGGTATGAGAATGATGAGATGTGGGAGCTCATGGAACCCATTCTGTTCAGTGAGGCTAGAATTGCTCAAACAGTTAATGAGGTTGATGCAATCAAGTCACTCTGTAAGATTCGGCAGGATGAACTCATACTTGACCTCTGTTGCGGAACAGGTCGACACTCCTTGGAATTTGCCAGAAGAGGGCATAGTGTCGTTGGGGTTGATAGAACAAGGTTATACCTTGAAAAGGCGATGAAGACAGCTGATGAAGAGAATTTAACAATAGAGTTCGTGCAGGACGATATGAGGACTTTTTACAGGAAGAATACATTCGATGTTGTTCTCAGCATGTTCACATCATTCAGTTATTTTGAAGATCATGAGGAACAGATGTTGGTACTCCGGAACATCTATGCTTCCCTCAGAGCTGGTGGAAGGTTGATTCTTGAATCCATAGGAAAAGAAATCCTCGCAAGGATCTTCAATCGACATAGCTGGTCTGAGTGGCCTCATGGTTTCATCCTTGAAGAACGTGAACCAATTGAGGACTGGAGTAAGATACGCAACACATGGATTTTCATCGAGCATAATGGGTCAGTACACCGATGGAATGTTACACACTGGCTTTACTCGGGAAATGAAATCAAGCAAATGCTTTATTCAGTTGGATTCTCAGAAGTAATAATCTATGGAGGGCTCGATGGAAGGGATTATGACAATGAGGCAACAAGACTTGTGGCAATAGCGACAAAGTGAGGTTATTGGAAACCCTTTTCATTACCGACGCACAGGACATAAGGAGTGAGTGAGATGTTTCTATCACGCAGAGATGATTATCCACTTGACCAAATGATTGATGTTGCATCAGGACGGACATATGCTGATCTTGTTCTGAAGAATGCGAATGTGGTGAATGTTTTCACTGGTGAAGTGACACCAGGTGACATAGCAATTCATGGGCCGTTCATCGCTGGAATCGGGGAATATTTCGGAAACGAGGTGATAGATCTAAAGGGGAGGTATGTAGCGCCTTCGTTTATTGATGGCCATGTCCACGTGGAGTCTTCAATGGTGATGCCCATTCAATATGCTCGCGCAGTCGTTCCCCATGGTACCGGAGCTGTCATTGCTGATCCTCATGAGATTGCCAATGTTCTTGGTATGGAAGGAATCATGTACATGAGTAAAAGCATGCGTGGAGGCCCTCTTGAGTTCTATATGATGCTGCCATCTTGTGTACCTTCAACAGACCTGGAAACGAATGGAGTCTCTCTTGACTTTCTTGATATCAAGCCTCTCATGACCGAGCATTATGTATTAGGTCTAGCAGAGGCGATGAACTACCCTGGAGTAATCTATAGAGATCCTTCAATACTGGAGAAGATACGGGTGGCAATTGGCATGGGTAAACGAGTTGATGGTCATGCTCCAGGACTGAAAGGACTCGATTTGAATGCATATGTTGCAGCGAGAATCACTTCTGAACATGAGTGTGTTGATATTGAAGAGGCTCGAAGTAAGCTTGCTAGAGGTATGCATATCCACATCCGCGAGGGTTCTACTGCGAAGAACTTGAAAGCACTCGCTCATTTGATTGAGCCGCATACTGCAGAGTTCTGTAGCTTCGTTACAGATGATAGAAACACACTAGATATCATGACGAAAGGTCATATTGATAGTATGATTCGAGAAGCGATTGAGTACGGAATTGACCCTATTCTCGCCATCAAGGTTGCAACGTTGTCTACAGCAAGACACTATGGTCTTCAATACACTGGTGCTGTTGCTCCTGGATATCATGCGGATATTGTTGTCCTTGACTCGCTTGAGAAAATCAATGTCGAAATGGTTTACAAACAGGGAGTTCTTGTAGCAAAAGATGGCAAGATGGTCGAGGAGTTCGGAGTTGAACAACAACCACGCCTCAGACGTTCTGTAAACATCCATTATCTGGAACCCGAAGATTTCCAGGTGAAGGTCCGTGGTGAGCTAATGAATGTCATTGGAATGATTCCTGACCAGATTATCACGGAGCGACTCATTGAAGAACCAAAGGTGGAAGATGGTCTAGTCGTTCCAGACATCGATCGCGATATAGCCAAGGTCGCAATCATTGAACGTCATAATGCATCAGAACCCAGATCTGTTGGATTTGTGAAAGGAATGGGCATTAAAGAAGGAGCCATGGTTTCATCCATTGCGCATGACTCTCACAATATTGTAGCAGTCGCAACCAATGACAAAGACCTCATTCATGCCGCTGTACAGATTGTAAGGATGCAGGGCGGCATCGCTTTGGCGAAGGACGAAAAGGTGATTGAGTCTTTGCCACTACCCATCGCAGGTCTCATGTCTGACCAATCAATTGAACATGTGAGTGAGAAATTGAAGGACCTGAAGACAGCCGCGCACAAACTAGGGACACCACTACAGGAACCATTCATGGCAATGGCATTTCTCTCTCTGCCAGTGATTCCTAAACTGAAGATAACTGACCTAGGTCTGGTGGATGTTGACCGGTTCAGGTTGATTGACCTTTTTGATGTACCCACATAACCTCTTCAGGAATGTCACTTCAGACTCTCTATTTCATCTCTGATAGAAAGGTTGAGCTTCTCCCTAGTTTCCTTCAATTGAACACGCTTCTTGTTCCCAACATAGATGGCCATTAATGAGCCAAAAAAGACTAGGATGGTTCCAAACAGAAATGCTGCAATTAGAATTGGTAAGAAGTATGGATTTGGGAAGGTAAGGAGTCCAAAGAACAGACCTCTTATGATGAGATACGCGACTTCGATTATAAGAATCACAAGGAGAGTGATTCCTGCTCCAAGTTGTCGTTCATGCACAAAGACCTGCAGCGCAGATTGAAGCAAAATCGCGGCTAACAGATTACCGAATATGCTGAGCACAAGGATTGTGATTGGATTCATTATCTCTGGACCCAGAAACTCGATGCTTACTTGTGGAATACTCCAAGGAGTAAGAAAATGGTAGAACATGACACCTAAGAAGAAGATCAGCTCGAAGACCATCATGATGATTGCCCCCAGTCCTGTGACTCTGAGGATGATGTTATCGATTCGATCAGCCCAGTCCATGTTAGCTAGTTTCTGGTATTCCTCATTCAAGGGCTTAGCCCATTCGCTCTCTGCTATGCAGGAGGCTTTCTCGCAGTTTACAATCGTGAGGAGTTTTCCACCATATTCACCAACACGTTTCTGCATGCAATCCTCACAAACAAGGTCTCCGCAGACATGACAGACCTCCTTGGCTAATACATCGGGGTGATTGACACAATTTCTACTTTGGCTTGGACCAAGTACTGGGCTTGCACAGTACTCGCATCGATTGACCTTGTCCTGTTGGTCTACCTTCACTGGACCTCCACAGACAGGACAGAGTATCCGCTCTTGCGTTACTTCGGTCATGTCCCAGGCCCCCAGAATGACTCAGCACGGGCGTTTCTTCGAGCCTCGCGTCTTCTTTGTTCCTCTTGATATCTCTCTTGAATGCGTCTATGTTCAGATGCAGCTCTTCTAAATTCATCATCCCACACTCGAACTGATGGTCTGAGCTTTGACTCCACCACCTTTGGCTTGCGATGAGTGTGAATGCTCTTTACTCGAGCATTATCTACAGAAACAAAGTCTGTTCCACTGATAATCTTCGCAGCTTCCACAGTGACTGCCACCAATCCAGCGTAGAACAGAATTGGGATAATGACTATTGCTCCTAGCAACATCAGAACCCCTGCTAGAATTGGAATAGCAATGATAATAATCACGATTAAGAGCAAGGCTCCTACGCAGTTATCGCTTCCTCCTCCTCCCGACTTTCCTAGACCAGCGAGTAGCTCGAGTGGCAACCTCCAGAGGTGCTTCATCCCATTCGCATACGCTCCTAGGAAACTGCTATACATCTGACCCACCTTCGAGAACCTGCTTCCTGCTGTTGAGAACAACTGATCTATTGGGATGACGAGTGATGCAGTTGTGACTGCTGGACGGTAACGACCTTCAAAGCACTTCTTACAGAGATAGACTGCAGAACCTTGCCACTTTTCATCTACTGGTGGTTCCTGAACAGTCAGACATTGTCTGCAAAAGTGCTCTCCGCAAACATTGCATGTTGTAGCTGCAAGATACTCCTTATGATTGGTACAAGGAACAAACACGCTACTTACTCCAAGTGTGACTCCGCAATACTCACAGTGAACAGTGTTGTTCTTTTCAGCCTTTGATAAGGGGGTTGCACCATTACAATTGGAACAAAGGATTGCCATACCCTCTTCTGTGACGACCTTAGTCACGTCTAGAACCCTCTGCTCTTCATCGGGAGTCAGTCTACTGGCTCCATCAGGAGCCAATAAAGCAGGCTCTAAGGGGCTTGGCATAAGACCTGCTTCAATCAATCTAGCCCTTGCTTTATCTCTCTCAACTTTCACCCCTGGGGGCGGGGCAACCCTTCTCCATCTAGCCAGCAGATATAGGATAATGAGTCCTTGACTCACGACGATGAATGCCGCCACATTCCCGATTGCAAGTTCAATGCTAAAATCAAAGAGAGGAACAGTCCAATTGTAAGCCAGTCCATTCACATAGATCAAGAATCCTGCCAAACCAACAGCTATGATACTGTAGATTATTTGGGCTATGACTGCCCATCTTCTTAGGTCGTCTACATAGTTGCCAATGAAGAGACACGGAGCTGCAACTCCTCCAAATAGCACAAGGCTATAGAGATAGCCAATGGAGTCCAGAGCTCCCACAATCGTTGCAGCCAGGATTCCAATCGATGCAAGCAATCCAAAAATGCCAAATGCCATCTGGGTGACACCTATCATTCGGAGTCCCCAGGGTCTGTCCAAAATGGTGTAGACTTTGTTCTCCTCGGTCAAAACACCTTTCCCCTTTAACGCGTGCCTCTGAATCTCTCACGATTCACGAACTCCATTTTGTCCGAGCCCTTAAAACCTCTGCGCCTATAGACCGACAATCCTCTTAAGCAGCATTGACAGTCGTAAATCTATACTCACAAACACTCTGTGTGATTGATATGACTGAGATTCCAATGCCCGGAGACTATGGGGCTCAACCTCAACCCCCAGCAAGGGAGAAGGGTTGCTGCTCACGATGCTGTGAATGCTGGATGTGGATTCTTCTCGCTGTGATTCTACTAATAGTAACATTGTTCATACTTGCAATAATGATTCCAGGATTCCTGTTCTTCCCATTCTTTGGATAGAGTGGTGGCAATCCATTAATTTATATTCAATCCACATTAGTAGGCAAATTATCTGACCCATGGAGTAAGAAACTCAGTGTCTGAATCTGAGGAAGATAACAAGACATACCCCACCTTTGAAGGTGGGCGTATTCAACGAATTATGAGGGCTCTTGAACTGACGCAGGGCGTTGAGATTGCTCGTAGGTACCTTGCAATGAACGCCTTTGACGGGGCACTCACAATGCTCGGTCTCATCCTTGGTGGTCTTATTACCATCAACCCTGCAAATCCAACAGAGGCGAGTCTCCAGTTCAACGCTATCCTTCTTGCAGCTGCAGGTACTAGCATTGCAATGGCAATCTCTGGTTTCAGCGGATCATATCTCACAGAGAGTGCTGAGAGAGACCGTGAGGTGGGCGAGATTGGGAAAGCAATGCTTAGTGATATGAGCGACTCGATGTATGCGAAGGCAACTAAGACGACCTCAGTCGTTGTTGCTCTCGTCGATGGTGCATCTCCAGCAATCGCAGCATTCATCATTATTATACCATTGTTCTTTGTTCCTGGTGGTCTGATTGGATATCGGATGGCATTCTACATGGCAATTGCCATCTGTTTGATACTTCTCTTCTCTTTGGGTCTCTTCCTTGGTTCCATCTCGAAGAAGAACATGTGGGCATACGGAGCAAAGACGCTTTTTGCAGGAATCATGACGGCGATCCTGATGCTTCTCATCTCGTACTTCACAGGAGCTGCAGGATAGACAATGTTTGATAACCTACCCAGAGAACGGATAGCCTTCCTTCCTACTCCCCTGCATCGTCTCAAGAACCTGAGTGAGTCAATCGGGGTAGATGAACTATGGATTAAACGTGATGATCAGACAGGAATCTCGTTTGGAGGGAACAAGACCCGAAAGCTTGAGTTTGTGGTAGGTGACGCCATTGCAAACAAGTGTGACACACTTGTGACGGTAGGAGGTCTCCAGAGCAATCATTGTCGTCAGACTGCTGCCGTAGCGGCAGTGACTGGAATGAGATGCATACTTCTCTTAGCAGGCGAAGAACCAGAGGAGTACACCGGCAATCTTCTACTTGACAAGATGCTGGGTGCTGAGATAAAGTTCTTCCCAGACGACGCTCCACTCATGCTCAACCAACGACTCGATGAGGTCATGGATACTCTCATAGACTTTGGTCTGACTCCCTATGCAATTCCAGCTGGAGCTGCCATGCCAATAGGTGTCGTTCCCTATGCTGTGGCGATGGAGGAACTCAACACGCAATTAAAGGAGATGCAGTTCTTTCCTGAGAGGATCATTGTAGCTGTTGGCACAGGAGGAACACAGGCTGGCCTGCTATTGGGTGCACATATGCTGGACTTGGACATTGAAATTGTCGGTATCACCGTCCTTAGCCCCAAGGAGGAGGTCGAGGAGCGAGTTCAGGATCTAATTGAGAGAACCATTCAGAAATATGAACTAGATAGTTTCAAGCCTAAGATAATCATTGATGACAACTTCATGGGGAAGGGTTACGCTATCCTTGACGATGCTGTTGTCAGTGCCATTGAGATGTTTGCTAAAATGGATGGAATATTTCTTGACCCTGTCTACACTGGAAAGGCAGGACTGGCCCTCATCAGGATGGCTCTTGCAGGTGATATTGCATCAGACTCCCCAACTCTGTTCTATCACACCGGTGGTGAGCCAGCACTCTTTACCTATTCCGAACTTGGACAGAAATGAGATACTAAGTAAACCCCTATTCTTTATTCGATCGAACACTACCTAACCCATTCGTTGATATGTATCTTCTCAAACAATGAGTTTCATCGTCTATTAGAATGGACAAATCCTAAGGCTACATCCGAGCAGAGTTGTTGACTAGAACGATTCTGTATCGAGCCTTGTTCTCTTTCACCTTTAGAATAGCTTCATTGACTTCTGACATAGACATCAACTCCACTTTGGGTATGATATCATGCTCCTGGGCAAACGAAAGCATTTCCCGCATTGTAGCTCGATTGCCTATGAATGAACCTGTGATCGATAGCTGGTGCGCTACTAGGTCAGTAGAATTAAACTCCACATCTGGGAAACCAACTAGGATAAAACTGCCATTCTTCTTCAAGGTGTTCAACAAGAGCCTCCAGTTGATCTTATTGCTGGCTGTGCAAAACAATAGGTCAAAGCTGAACTCTGATTCCTGTAAGATAGCCTCGTCGCTCGAAACCATGAAGTGGTCTGCGCCAAAGGCAAGTGCTTGCCTCTCCTTCTCTGGTGAGGAGGAGATTGCAGTGACCTCATAGTCTAGGGCACATGCAAATTGCAATGCGATATGACCCAAACCCCCGACACCGATGATGCCAACCTTTTGCCTCTCTCGGTTTGCATACGAACGGAGTGGTGAATAGACTGTGATTCCAGCGCACATGAGCACCGCAGCTACTTCAGAGGGCATGGATTCTGGCAACGGGTAGGCAAAGCGGCTATCCACAACTACAGAGGATGAAAAGCCGCCATATGGGACCCATGTTCCTGATTGAACAATGTCAATGCATAGCTGCTCTTCACCTTGCAAGCACCACTCGCATTTCATACAAGAGCGACCCTGCCAACCGACTCCGACCCTATCTCCTATCTTCAGGTCAGATACCTCCTGACCTATAGCTGAAACGTGACCAACAATCTCGTGACCAGGGATAAAAGGATACGCTGTTATTCCGTAGTAATTGTCAATGGCATGGATATCGGTATGGCACACGCCACAGTGCGTGACTGAAACCCTAACATCATGCACCCCCAGTTTGGGGGTTGCATAAGTGAATGGTTCAAGCGGCTGTCCCACCCCTTTTGTTGCGTAACCAGACTCCTTCTTAGAAGACAATGAAAAGACCTCCCGTGTTCGATTACCATCCTCAGATATCTATCTTTCTTGCAATCTCCTCAATCACACTGGCGGCCAACCTACTCTGTTAGCCTACTCCTAAGTCAGTAAGGCTTATCACACCACTCAGTCATTTTGAGAGTAGATTATATACCCTACAAAGATACTCCCTACTAGTATCAATGGGGGCATTGTGTTGCAGAGCGAGATGAAACTTTTCAAAGAGGCTTTTGATGAACGACTTAAGGCTTCTATATCTGAAGACATTAAAATCGTCATCAAGGAACAATACGCTGATGCTTTTGATGTGCTCACCGACTGTGAGAATTCAAATCTAATACCAGGCATAATCGGACCTCCGGGAGTTGGCAAGACGCTTCTTCTACGGGCTTATGCTCAGAAGAGTAAGAGAGAGCTCTATTGGATCACCGGAGATGAGGGCGTCAGGCCGTCCCACCTGGTAGGGGCGTTCAATCCGAGTATAGTCCTGAACAAGGGATTCACCTTGGAAGCATTTGAACCTGGACCATTATTGAAGTCCATGGTGTTCGGTGGAGTCTTTGGTCTAAATGAGGGTAATCGTCTCAGCGAGTATGTACAGAACTCGTTGTTGGATCCATTTGAGGAACGGTCTATCAATGTTCAGAGGCTTGGTCGTATCCGAGCAAGTGACGGCTTCTTCCCTGTTCTGACCATGAACCCGGAGGAGATGAGTGGCGCTCACAGACTGAGTGAGGCACTCAGAGACCGTGTCAGGGTGTGGATTCGGCTTGGGTATCCCCGGAAGGAGACCGAGATTGAGATTCTGAAGTTGAATTGTCCTGAGTACAAGCTCTCTGACGCGGTACTCGAGAAGGTCTATGGGCTAGTTTCTTCAACCAGGATGAATACTGATATCGAGATTCCAGCAAGTATCAGAGCAGGAATATCAATCTCAAGACTTGCCGCTGAGATGACAAAGCGGATGAAGGAGAAGAACATTACACACTCCACACTCTCGAAGGCCGCAACGTACGTACTGGTTGGTGCATTACGATTCAGACCAGGAATTGACCCTGAACCTGCGGTTAACTCACTAGTGCGGAGGAACCTCGGAGTTACTTGAGATGGCTGCTCAACCCAGAGTTACTCCGGTACCAAGCAATGTACCTCAATTTGCACATGAGTTCACAAAACGCATGAGGGCAAGGAAGGACATTGCAAAGAAACCGAGTGTCCGTCAAACACAGTCAATTCCTCAACTCCTATCCGCGCGATATTTCAGGAATGGAAAGCTAACACTTGAAGACTTCCTCGAGGCTGCTGTTTTCACCACTTTCCCTCCTGACCAAGATATCGCAAAGGAGATCGCTGAGGACATTCTGCTTGGACGTGAGAAGGTTGAGCGACCAAAGCTCAGTGACAAGGAACAAGCGGAAGCGGCAGCTACAGCAACGAAGAAGCAGACTGATGCACTCCAGAAGGTCATGGATCAGATTCGACGGGAGCAGGAGCTAGCCAAGGTCATAAAGAAGGAAAAGGTGCAGGCAGGATACGATTACCTCCAAGACCTGCATAAAAATGGAGATCCCCAGCTCTATCAGGCTGCGACTGACTATCTTACAGATGGTGACATTGTACTAAGGGGAATCACCAGTGACCAGGAGCTCAGGGAAGTTGCTGGGTCACAACTCCTAGACAAGGCTGGTGTACTCTCATCACAGGACATCCAGAACGCGCAAACACTTCAGGTCCTGGATGATGTCTGTAACCTATCAAATGCTGCAGAGAATATAGCTGGAAAGTCTCTCCGAGGAGATGATGATGTAGAGCAAGAGTTCTCCGATTTGGCGAAAAGAGACACTGCAACTGCTTCACGGGCACTGAGGCACATTGAGGAGATGGGTACACTTGATGAGAAAACAAGGGAGTCTCTCGACAAGACGCTTCAAGAAAATCTGTCAGACCTCAGTGAAGCTGCTGATTATGCTTCGGAATTAAAGCGAGTCCCTGACAATATAGATGAACATATCCAGAATGCACCGAATCAATACTCGCTTAGCGATGCTGCAGCCTTTGCAGACAAGATAAAGAAGCATACTGGTACCGACATAATGGATGATCTTCTCCGGGCTTATGATGAGCAGTATGACAATGGCGGCCACAACAATGTGGATATGAGGCAGCTGTCTGAGAATGCTCGGGACAATGAAAATTGGGACAACCTCCTGGAAAAGGAAACTGAATCGACCATCCAGGATGCACAGGCGCGTTCATCACCCTCAGACTTTCTGAGATCAGCTGTGGCTCAGGGAATGGGTATGAGTGGCAATCTTCCAAGTAGTCACACACAGAAGGAATGGAGCAAGGCGATGCAGAAGCTCGCTGATGCTGCGTGTGACACATCACCGACCAAGAGCCATCTCAGGAGCACCGTGAAACAGCTTTCGCGAATGGGCCAAGTCCCCTCAAGGGATACGATACAGAAAGCAGGTGAGCGGCTCGGTATGTCTGAAGCTGAGATCCTTGAACTACTTAATCCGTCATATGAGGTCATCAAGAAACTCATAGAAGCTGGAGTAGCTGATTTCGAAAGGCTACACAATCTCATCTCTGCAGCTAGTCTTTCCAGTCAACAACTGAAGCAACTTGCTGATATAGCCGCAAGTAAGGAAAATCAAAGTGCCTTAGGTGCAATTGCCCATGAGGACCTGCATGCTGCCCTCGGCACCAGTGGCTACGGTGGATACGGAGCGAGACGCTATCGTCAAGGCGTTGGTGCAGGGGTTGGTGGTGGTACTCAACCATATGATAAAAATAGGGCGGACATGGCTTTTGGGGGTCTCTTAGGAGGTCCTGCAACTAACATCGTTCGGATTTGGTACAGTTACAGGGATGAGCTACCAGATGAGCTAAAGAAGAAATTGAGGGAGATAGCTCGAAGGTTGCTGATTGATTTAGGGATGAGATATGCAAAGCAGACCATGGGCAGCAGTATGCTTGGAGGTCTCTTAGAATCAACTACTGTCAGACCGTTCAGGATCGGTGACGACATGGACCTCATCGATCTCGAAGAAACAATAGACTCCCTTCTCACACAGGGTCAGACCAACTTCAAGGTCATTGAAACTTCTGACTTCTTGGTTACCGAGACATATCAGGGTCATCGTGCATTCTATTGGGCACTAGACAAGAGTGGGTCGATGGATGCGGCTGAGAAACTTGGAATGTTGGCAATCTCCGTGATGGCTGGTCTCTATGGAGTGAAGAAAGACGATTTTGGGGTGGTTCTCTTCGACAGTGTGACCCATGTGGTCAAGAGTATGGCTGAGAAGAATGTCTCAGTTGACAAGGTTGCTACAGACCTTCTTGATGTACGGGCTGGGGGCGGGACAGGTGCAGCAGAGTCAATCAAGCTAGCCTTGGAGAATTTTGAGGACACTAGAGCGAAGGAGAAGATCTTCGTTCTATCCACTGATATGTACCTCAGTGACCAAGCAGTATGTGAGCAGTTGGCTGAAAGAATGAAACCACTAGGAATCAAGCTGATAGTTCTGGTTCCAAAATCATCATACAATCCTAATGCAGCTAACAGTCTTGCCAAGAAGGCGCATGGCGTTGTCTTGGATATTAACTCCATAGATGAGTTGCCAGAGAAACTGCTACGAGTTACGAACTATTAATCAGATGAGTGAATAGCCAGCTTTTTCGGTCAGGGATTTCTCCTTGGCTTCACACACCCAGAACTTGTATGCACAGACATAGTCCTCTGTCCCTCGAAGATCAAGCAATCTGGAGCTGAAAAGACGCCTCAGGATCCTCATGTACCTGAAGAAGGTGTCTCCTGGTGGGACTATTTCGGCGATGCAGTTTATCTGATAGCTCTGACTCTCGGGTTGTGTAGCCTGAGTCCAGAAGAAGTTGAGACTGACTCTCGGGTCTCTCAGGATGTTCTGATATGTGACATCCCCATACATCTCAACCGCACCCAGTCTGAACCTATCGATCTTTCTATCATCCAGCATCAGATTCTGATAGAGCTCAATACGTTCATCAATGGTTTCGTTGAAAGGTTTACCCTGAAATGAGAGCTCCGCACCCTCGAGTTCTAGGATTCTATCTTCTAGAGCCTCATCAGTTAAGGTGAGTCGTACAATCTTCTTTGCAGAATTGATGGGGAAAATACCTGTTGAGTTCTGGGTTGATACTGTGGGTTTCATCAGGGTATCTTCATACAGTCTGCGAATCTTTTGGTCTGTATCTCGAGCGCCTTCAAGGGTGTTCACAATTGCCTCATAGAGTGCATCAGGAATTGCATTCAGAGGAAAGGAAACATCCAGACCACTCAGATTGATGTCTATCTTTCGCATCTCACGGTCAATGAATTTGATCTTTGATGACTTTCCTTCTGGCAATTGAATCACTTCACTTCCTTTTGTGAATCGGTTCTACAACTGGCCTTCCGCTAGCATCCAACCAAATTCAATTCTCATGGGCTGCATATAATGATATGTTGGACTATTGATACCCACTGAAAAAGCCTCATAAGTGGGTCTGCAAGTTGAGGTTTTATAGTTCCTCGTACCAGAGGCTTGAAACAGATGGTTGAAGCTTTCGAGATTGACTCACAAGCAAAGATGGTCGAGTCTAGGAGCAAGATTGTTGAGATTGACACAAACAAGGTGCTTGTGTTCGTCGATCATGATGCAAAAACAGTGTATCTCTGGAGGGGAAAGAATGCTGACATCTTCAAGAAGCTCATGGGCACACGGGTAGCAGCCAAGTTGAGTCACAGCTACCCTGACTATAGGATTCGACCAATATCTGAGGGAAGTGAACCAGCCTCCTTTAAGCATCTCATAGGCCAGAAACTGAAATGAAGAATCGCTGACCAGAAAACACTTAGTCGCTTGTGCATTGAATCATAATGGTGAGGTCTCTGAGCATCAATAGACTTGCATATCTCAATTTGATACGCAATGTCAGAAGAGGATTGATATCTCGCACTGAAATTCTGGAGCTGCTTGATGCCTTAGAATGGAAAACAACCTCTCAGATTGCTGACCATGTCAAGGTGACAGCGCATACCGTTCTGTACCATCTTCGAAATCTTGAACGTGAGAAGGTTGTCGAGAGAAATACTGAGGGCAAAGGCTGGCGCCTTGGTCCCTTCAGGCAGATTGAACTGATGGAATTCCTTTCACCTCCAAAGGGAAAGAAGAAAAGACAGACATGATTGTGCATTCAAATAGGGTGGTGAGAGATTTGACAACACGAGCAATAGTTAGAACCCCTGGCAGGAATTTCAAGAGATGTATTTCGGATCATCCACTTCACCACACGGTCAACGTCAGCATAGCCTTGGAACAACATAAGAAGTATTGTCAGACTCTTCAAGACCTTGGAGTAGACCTTATTGAACTAGAACCAGATGACACTCACCCAGACTCCTGTTTTGTTGAGGATACTGTCGTTGTCCATGGAGATCGAGCCATGATCACTCGCATGGCAAAGGAGAGCCGCAGGGGCGAGAGCGACAAGGTTGAAGAGGTCCTCTCACAATTTAAACAGATCAACAGAGTTGTAGAATCTGGAACCCTTGAGGGCGGTGATGTCATTCATTTTCCTGATTCATTACTCTGTGGAATAACCAAGCGAACGAACCATGCGGGAGCCGATCAGCTGCAGCAGTGGCTAAACGTTCCTGTACATAGGATTGAAGACCCGACTATTATGCACATCAAGAGTCATGTCACCTACCTTGATAGAGGCATTATCCTGTTGAATCCGCGCTACCTTGGGAGCCCGTTTCTTGAATCCCTCACAAAGATAGTTCTTCCCCCAGAGGAGTCACATTCTGCAAACACACTCACAATAGATGGTGTGGTGATAATGTCATCTCGACATAACAAAACCTCCCGCCTAGTAAGAGAGGCTGGTTTTGATGTGCTCCAGCTAGAAATGAGTGAGTTTGAGAAATGTGATGGAGCTCTTACCTGTCTCTCCATTATTTTCTAGGTTCTATACATATTCTGCATAGAAATCCTTAGCATTTTGCCAGTATATCTTACGAAGGACTTCTTTTGGAAGATGCAATCCATTGATGAATGTGCCTCCAGAATCGACTGTGTCCGCATCCGGAAATGGCAAAGGTCTATGTTCGACTGAAGACTCCAGAAGAAGCCGTAGAGCGAGATATCTTCCTTCATAATAATCCCTCTCTGGTCTCCAAGTCACACAATCACTACCGAACACAATTCTATCCTGATATTTGATGAAGAAGTCCCTTGCTTTCTTTGGGTCTTTACCTAACTCTCTGGACACCCAACGAGCAGAGCTTGTGTCAATGCAGAAGTTAGAGTAGGTTTCAAACCACCTTGCTAGATTATCAAGGCGATGAATCTCAGGCTGCGCAGCGAAATGAGCCAGTTGAAAATTTATTGATCTGTGTCTCCTTAGGACGCCCTCAAGCTCCTGCAAGTCACGCTCTTTTGACGAATATATCGATGTGTCTGTATATCTCGTGGCATAGTATGTATCTGGGTCTGAGAGATGGAGAAGTAATGGAACACCGTCATCACTCAAGGCATCAAACATTATAGCCATCTCATCCTCATCCAGTCTTAGTTCATTACGACTAGCTGAAGCCCTCCCCCTCATGATAGGGGCTGACTGAATCTTTGCCAGGTGATATCCCTCATCCCTAAGAGAAGCGATCCCATCGAGGATTTGTTCTAATCCGTTAGAAAACCGCATTGCTCCTGAAAAGTACTTGGCAAAGATGAAGCGTCCAGGATACTTATGTTGGGCGTATTCTTTGGCATCAAGACTGTGGCAGATAAGAAGTGATTCCCTCACACCAAACGTTTCCCCGATTTCAACGAGCACATCTAGTGCTTCTGTGTCCACGACGTGTATGTGCGCATCGAATATAGAGTCGTCAAAGGTCAGTTCTGGATGCAGTGTCTACACCTATAAGCTGCAAATCTTTCCTCACTGAAAACTCTGTTTATCGGGCATCAAGACATCCGCATATCCCTTTTCTGCATTCATTATGATTTCAGTTTAATACCGCAAACGCGGGTTTGGAGAGATATGAATGAAACGCACGCTACAAATTGCGCTAGTGATGTCATTTGTAGCTATGTTCCTCATTTCCCCTGTTGCAGCTGCAACATCAGAAGGGTTAGAATGGGGCGTAGCACTGAATGATGAGTTCACCTTCCAATTCAAAGTCGTTGAGGAAGGAGTGACGACCCTTGACGAAGGGGTTAATTTTACAGTGGAAGCAACACCTCCATCCATTGATGATCCGCTCACATCATGGGACCATCTTGATGGTGTTGATGTTGACCTCGTATATACCAATGGCTCCTCAGTAGGTGTTGAAGGCTTTTACTTACTGGGTATTCTATTGGCTGGCGGTCACATTGCTGTTCCAATAGGTAACTTCAGTCTACTGGGTGAATTGCTCATGGACTCGATGTTCTGGACTGAGAACACTACCCTCGTCAACGATGCGACGAACTGGGGTGTTAGGACAACTGGAATTGAGGACGAGATGTTCATGCAGGTGAATGTCCTTTACCTGAAAACAGATGGGTTCATCGCCAGATACACACTTGAAGCTAGAAATATGACATCCAATGATAGGTTTAGTGTGTCCTTTATTCGCGATGGACTTGGTCTTGATATTATTGCACTCCTCCAGGACAACATACTCTATGTTGGGATTGGAGTAGGTGTGATAGTTATCATTGGTGCAGTTGTCTGTATGCGTAGAAAGTAGAATTTGTGGGGCTCTGCCCCACCCGCTTCTTTTTCATCCTCGATTCAGACGCGACCAGAGACCCTCTGCTGACTTCCTTGAAACCTCTGATACATGCGCATCTGATGTCTTTGTTAGATGTCTTCCCTTAACAACAACCCTTCCATTTACAATTACATCCCTAACATCTCGACCACCAAAGGTATTGATTAGGTGACCTACCACCGATTCAGGTGTAAGTGGCGTTGGCACCCGAGAACCATCTAGGATCACAATATCTGCAAGCTTTCGTTTCTCAAGACTTCCTAGTTCATTTCCTAGTCCATAACAATGAGCTCCCTCTATGGTTGCCATGCGAAAAATCTCCTCTGGTCCAATCGCACTAGGGTTCCCACTAGCCAATCTATGTATAGTCAACGCACAACGCATGTTTTCGAATGGGTCGTAAATCCAGCCATCATTTCCAAGTCCCACAGTGATACCTTTTGCCAGCATAGATAGGACCGGAGCGACTCCGACTGCGTTTAGCATGTTACTCATGGGATTGTGTGCAACAGAGGCTCTTCGCTTTGCTATCAGGTCAATCTCATGCTCGTTGATATGGACACAATGGGCTAGGACAGTCTTCGGACCAAGAACACCCAGTCTATCCAACCTCTCGACAGTTCTTTCCCCGGTGGCTTCGAGATTGTGATAAAGGTCAACAAGACCCTCCGAGGTATGAACTGTTATGGGCACATCAAGTTCCCTGGCTTTTTCTACAGCCTTTGTAACAATCTCATCTCCAACGGTGAAAGATGCGTGGAGACTGACCATTGCTGACACCAAATCTTCTTTTCGACACGACTCAATGAAATTGATACCCTCCTGAAATCCTCTCTCTGCTTCCTGAGGATCATTTCGTTCAGTCATTTCGAATGCCAGAATCCCACGAATGCCTATTTCCTTCGTACCGCGAGCTATCTCCTGAAGACTCCCCTCAATCGAGTTTGGTCCTGAGTAGGTGTCTGCAAAAAGTGTAGACCCATTTCTCAACATGTCTGCACCTGCAGAGAGTGCACTGGCATAGGCATCCTCTACTGTGAGGGCTTCGTCTACTGGCCACCAGACACGCTGGAGAACTTGTGCAAAGTCTGTTGGTGGTTTAATATCTAGACTTGCACCGCGTAGTAGAATGCCATACAGATGAGTATGCGCTGTTATCAGACCAGGGATGATGACACACCCAGATGCATCAATCACTGTGTCTGCTGTGAACTTCGGTTCTCCTTCACTGACCTCTGCAATTCTTGTACCGTTGACACGCACATAGCCTTTAGGTATGACTGTACCTCGTTTGTCAGCAGTGACAATCATTCCATTCTTTATGAGTAGCTCTTCACTCATCGCTCTGCTCATCCATCATCATGTAACTACAGTGTTCAAGATTAGTCTTTGTATCGGGGGAATATCAAAGTTCCATGTCAACATATCTTACTGTCCCTTTACTTGAGCGATAGATTAGTCCCTGTTTCTCAAGTTCCTCCATAACACCATCGAATTCTTCCTCACCCATACCTGCATCCTGAGCCTTCGATAGCAAATCATCGATGGGGACATCTCTTCCTACATTTGCTGACATATGTTGCAATAAAAGGAGAAACTTGCTGGTGGAAGGAATTGAAGGATCCAATTGCAGTTCTTGAGGCTCTCTCTCTTGAGGTTTATCAGGTTCCTCTACGGATTTCTTCTGAGCACCAAGAAGAGCACTCAAGAGTGCTGACTTGTCCTTTACCTCCAAAACAGACTCATCGCCTGAATCTGAGGCAGATGCGAGGTCAGAAAGAGAAACTCCGACTGGTTCAGGTTTTTCAGAAGTATCAGAATCTATTGATATATCATCCATAGAGACCTTCTTCAATATGTCCTGCATTGGGTCTTCTTTCTCACTCTTAACACCAAGCCACTCAGCATCAAGGTCCTTATTCGCTTGTGCTGCCTTTAGGAGCTGTGTTCGATATCGCTTCTCAATTTTCTTTCTTTGTTCACTGAGATTAGAATCTAGGCATTTCACTGAACCGAGTAGCAGGAGAGTGCGCCCAGCCTGTCCTCTGACTCGTGTGTGTGTTTCCTTCACAAGATAACTGAGCATCTTGGCAATTGCTGTGAATTTTGAGTGTGGAATATTGATATTCTCAAGAAGTGCCTGTTTTACCTGCCAATTTGAATCGCCTACAAGCTCCATTATGATACCCGAGGTTGACTGTATCCCCACATTGGATATCGCTGCTGCTATCTCGGCCCTTTCCTGCCACGAACTCCCTTTTAGGAAGGCTGCAAGATAGCCATATGTCTTGTCATCCACAATCCCGCAGACATAGGGGAGCATCTCTCTTCTCCTTTTGGAAGCAATATCCACCAATAACTTGACTAGTCTCTTTCGTGTCCTTCCGGGAAACTCACTAATTGCTGGTATCGCCCCGAGTGAGATATTGGAGATGTTATCGCGGATTTGTGCAGTCACCCATCTGCGACCAGGGTCACCAAGAAATCT
>JAEORX010000203.1 GCA_016840685.1 Candidatus Thorarchaeota archaeon | reverse complement strand
GTTATGACCTCTGAAGGAATACCCTTCCGCCTTTTCCACTCAGCTAACTTATCAGCCGGATCTTTGAAATCAGAGGTTGTGACAATCAAGTACTCGGGATCACTCTGATATCCCTGTGCAAGTACCGAACTCGATGTACCAAACGCCGCCAGAGCTGTATATTGGCTATTGCAAGAGCCATAATTCAACACAGTATTGCTAAGAATACTGTCAAAGACTCCAGAGCGTAGACGATCTGGAACTGGCTGGATCTGTGCTGGAAAACTGTACTTCACCTTGACCACTATTTGTGAATACACCAACAGTGTTGTAGTGACAGGGTTATATTGGACTGGATAGAAACTCAAATCCAACAGTCTATGACCTCTCATTATCAGTGATGAGGCGTTTTGCCCTCCTTCTGTATTTGCAATGTTTCCTGGGAAGAAGGTGTTATTGGAGTATACTGGATTTAGAGATAATGGTGGGACTACAAACGAATCATTTAGACCTCTTTCAAACTGGAAAGGAATATCTTCACCTGTGGCTGGCGTGATGTTGTAACTGCTGGTTGTATCAGTTGATGAAGAAAGAACTTCAATTGAAACATCGACGTCATGGGGGATCTCTACACACTCGAACAGACATGGTAGAACTGGTAGCCCTGGACTTTGTATTGAACCAGCACCAGGCATTTCCAAACTGTCAAATACTGTTCCATTTACTGTATTGTTACTTCTCCAGAATCCGTGGAAATCTGCTACAATTGTTATTCCAGAAGTATCTGATACTGTAACACATGCTTCAGCTGGAGTTCCAGGAGCCATTGAGTCAAATGAAACCCATAGTCCCCCTTGAGATAGAACCCAACTCACTTTACAGGGACGACCATGAAATGATTGAACAACATTACTTGGATCTGTTTCATTGCCAAGACCTACTCTATTCATTTCAATAATCATTGTTGCAGATGATATTACAATCATAGCTGCAACTGCGACTGCCATGAGCTTCAGAGATACCTCCTTTCGGGTCAGCCTAAACTTCTTCAATGTAACTCCTCCACGCATATAACAAACCTCCTGTGTATCACCGGTGGTTATTAAAATACTTCATTCTTTGACTAAGCTAAGAAATAAACTCCGTGTGATCAGGCTTGTCTTTTCGAATATTCCCAGTTGCTACACTAAGTATCAAGAATAATACTCTAAGAAAAGAAAGATATTTTCATTCACATAACAAACAGAGCTAGGTTGTCTTTGAGGGAGCATCACAGCCAGATATACTGATATAATGCTCCCTCAGTAATATTGGAGAATAGAGAAAATCTTGCGATTCATCTGACGATTGAATTTGCATATCGGGAGTAGCGATATGTTGAAGCTTGGTCATTGTTTATTCTTTCAACACATTCCCAGCATCCCTTTGAGTTTCTTTTCACTTTACTGAACGCCATAATGATCACCTGCATTTTTTAGTTCGAATGTTGCATTATCTGCTTACATTTAGTGTAAACATTACACTTACTTATAAAGTTATTGTTGATAATGGTGCAATTGGGATAACAATCAGAATAAGAAAGTCTATATAAGTGTGAGAAGCATAACTAACCATCAGAATTAGTGTACTAGATGAAAATAGCCGGTGACTTTATTGACTATTGAGGCGCACACAGAATTTCCTGACGAAAAGGTCCGTAGCTATCTCCCAATCACCAACCAAGAACTCGTGGAGTCCTTCCGAGATCCCATTCGACGAGCAATCTTAGTGGCACTGCGATATGGCACTGAAACTGTCAAGGAGCATGTGACAACAGAGGAATTGGTCAGGGCTGATGGGACAAAGGTCCGTACGACAGTGGTTGAGGAGAAGAAGACCAAGCGTTTCTGGATGACTGTACCTGAGATTGTGGCAAATGTTGAGCAATATCTACCTGAGGTCGAGGTCTCGAAATACAACTGTTATTATCATCTTCCAAAACTCGTTGAGCAGGGTCTCGTTCAGGAGTTCTCTCAAAAGGAGGATGATGACAGCAAGAGTCGAAGGGGGACCTATTATCGACGTACAGCCAAGGTGTTCGTCATCATCGACTCGAAGATGAGTGGGGATGTAGTTGGCTCATACTTTAAGATCTTCAAAGATGGTCTTGATGTGGCGATGAGTGAGAAAGACTGGGGGCACCTTGAGGACCTCATGCTCAGGCAAATAGAGATGGTGGATGAAACAATGGAATATCTCGCAACTCATCTGCAGGATGTTGACGTGGATTCTACAGCCTTGAGTGATTTACTTCAGGGTTTGGCTTATATCTTCCTCTCCGACAACCAGGAGTTTCTCAAGATACAACAGGAGATTAAAGACACAATTCTGACTCCTTGTTGTGGAAATACTACTGATATGGATAGAATCTGTTCTTATTGTGGAGATCCCATTGAAACGAGTCAGATGATCTTGAGAAAAGTAGAGGGAAAAACTCAGTCATTTTGTTCAGATTCTTGTGCTGATAAATTTGCCAAGTCCTAGAAATAAGTCACTGGTCTTGTTGTTAGATAATAGATAGCAAGAGTGCATATGCTGCAACTCTTGCTTTATTCCTCGAATCTAGCGACCCGGTCGTTTCAGTACATAAACTGCTATACCAACCACAGCCGCAACTCCAACTCCAGCAGCAATGAAGACACCCAGTGGTCCGAGTTCTGAGATGGCGAACCTTATTGACTTGACTTCTGACTCAGCGTGGTTTCCAGAGTTGTCAAAAGCGAGAACATAATAGTATACCTCTGAACTGGTGAAGGTTGCTCTTTCGATTGACACAACGTAGTGGCTTCCATTGTATGTCATTGAATGATTCACAGGAGTCGTCGTGTCCAATGGTCCATCGATTGTTGAGAGAATAATGCGTCCAGTATTCAGGTCATAGTCTGTCACCTTAGCACTGAAGACAGCCCTATTGAGTGCCTCGTTGAAGAAAGCTGTTACATTCCATATTGTAGGACTGACAGTGTCAGCCAATACAAATGTGAAGTTCCAATAATCATGGAACATGCCGACTGGCTTGTAGAGCGCAGCTATCATATGGTCATCAGGACGAACTCCCAACGTACCTGTGTCCACCATTACTGTGAGAGTACCATCTGGCTCTGACTGAACCGGGAGCTCGACAATTGTGTTTGGCATATTGTTGATTGCAGCACGAGCAAAAGTCTCATCAGATAGGGCAGTCCCATTCTCATCACTAACTGATAATGTGATGTTGAACTGTGTTCCTAACTCGACAGTAGATGGAAGACTCTGACCAACAGTAATCAAGCACTGACTGATAACCACTGATCCATCGGGAGGTATAGTGTACATCCTGCCCTCTGCAGACTCTCCAGGTTCAAGGGATGACCTTGCACGAGTTGCTTCAAGAAGGCCAAGGTCCTCAACATATAGATTCCCAGTTATTGTCCTTGATGCATTAAGAGACTGGATTCTTCCAGTCACAGGGAAGATGTCTCTGGAAGAGAGTATCACTTGTGCACTATATGTGTCTCCGAAATAGATACCTTGCGGATGCGTGTAGATTGACACATTGTTGATGTAGTCATAGCCCAATATTGGAAGTCCAGTCGTTTCATTCTCGAAGGTCAGCCTCACTTTCCAAATCTCAACCGGAGGATCAATGAAGGGTATGCTCTCTACAAAGTCACGGGCCTTCCTGAGCCAGTCTGGAAGTGTGACACCCAGTTTCTCAAGAATCTTGGAGCCTTTGACAACTATGTCTTTGATTGTTGTAATTGAGAGTATCGCCTTTAACGCAGTCTTGAGAGCCTTTTTCGTGATTTTCTCAAGGAGTGCCTTTCCGACTCCGTCCAGAATCTTGCCTTGGATAAATCCTATAATCTTACTCATAAACTGCTCAGTCAGGTCGCCTCCCACAAGAACAGCATCCATGACATTCTCAACAATGTCCAGCACAATGCTCACATCAAGGTCGAACTTCTCCTGAGCTGTGTCAGGTGTGTTTGTCTTTACATCAAGTGTGTTATACTCTGCTTTGATTTGACCCTGAGCATTGTAGTAATTATGAGGATTGAATGTTCCTTCCACTGTATAGTCAATGACATGATAAGTTCGAATCCTGCCATCAAATCCAATATACCTACTAAAAGCATCGTCCACTGCATTTATGACTGTACCATTGGTTTGAATGTACGTCCAGTTCATGAGGTCGTACGATTCAAGGAATTCATAATAGAACCACCTGTCTTCATCCTCGGTGCCATTCCAATCTGTCGTGAGCTCACACTGGCAGATGACATAGAAGTGAGTTTCATCCACATCTTCTGGTTCAACTATACCTAATTTAATGAATGGAGCTAGGAAGTCAAG
>JAEORX010000034.1 GCA_016840685.1 Candidatus Thorarchaeota archaeon | reverse complement strand
AGTCGATACCATGACTGAACTCTAATCGATGGGTGACTCGAGTTTCGGAGAATCACATCAGAAGTTTCGGTCAGCTCAGTTTGCCATAGAGAGGCGTCAGCTATAGTGAAGAGATGAGCCTCAAACCCTGGGTAGCTGGATTTACTGATTCGGATGGATGCTGGTTCATCCAGATGTTCACCTAAACCTAGGCAATAACTGTCCATTATCAAGTCATATTTTGATAGCGATCTAAGTCGCCTCTCAATCTCAAGCGTGTTCATAAATCAACTCCAAGTGACTGCTATAGGAATAGATATTCAAAGATGCTTATCTACTCTTCACATGATTCTTGAAGTGATTAAATGTGGAAGTGGGTGACTACGATATAGAGAGGAGATTGGTAGATGAGTGATCGGTTGAGCGAGCTTGAACAGATTCACACCATTGTCAAGCAAAATCCAAAAGAGCTTCCAAGCGAAACCCGAAAGCAATTCTGGAAAATAGTACGTCAAATAAAGAGAGAATCAAGTCCTAACGAGGAGGAGATTACAAAAGCTGCAGTGATACGGGATATCCTCTTTGAAGCAAACAGAGGTCGGACCTATCCTCTTGGTCCAGTATTATCGTTAGAGATTATTATTGGATTGCTAGCGGTCTGGATATATCTATGGGCCCTCGAAACGCCTTTAGATTGGACAATGCTTCTAACTTGGGATTTATCAAACTGGATGACCTTCGTGTTGCGTTTCCTCTTTGTGTTCGCAGCCATTGTGTTTCTCTATCCTATTGGGCGGGTCATAGCCGGCAAATGGGCGGGTATCAAATTGGTGGGGATGTGTAGGGATCAGTACTACGAGCCCACTGTGAAGATTGATTATGTGACTTTTCTGAAGGCTCCGGCTTCAAAGAGAAAATGGTTCTTCTTCTTTGCAGGACTCTGGACAGTCATAACATCACTGTGGCTTTGGATTTTGGGGATGATCGTGGCATGGGACTACACAGCCCTCATACCAGCAGTAGTCCTCACAGTCTTTGAGGGGGCTGTTATTATCAGTGGGAATCCATCAGCAGCACGAGGAGAGATGGGGCATTATAACCGCGAGAAGCGAATAGAACGTGCGTGGAAGAGAAATCTAGCAAAGATGAGAGAAGAATCGCAAGTTGATTGATATACCTCTTGGTTCATTGCAGCTGAAGAGGCGATTAAATGCCAGATGAACAGAAGGATGTCACTGAAAAAGTCTTGGCGGGTATGAAGGACTCAAGGAAGACAGGAAGGTGTGTAACTTGTGGCTATGATGGTCAGGATAACGAGCTCTTCAACTGTGAGTCTTGTGGGAAACCAATCTGTACTGATTGTTACAGTATGACTGACGACTTTGAGATGATATGTCAGGACTGTGTTAGAGCTAGAGGGTTGACTTCTGACGATCTTCAGGTCTAATCTTGTTGTCGTTTGAGCCACTCATCCATCAATTCTGCATCTTCTAGCAGAAACTCCACCACACTTGGCCAAATTGTACCATCATCTCGGGCCTTGTTCTCGAAGTTGTTAGTGTTTATCCATGCTGACAATGCAGATTGTGTCTTTGTGTCAAAGTTATTCCCATGATCCTCATCAAGATGACCAAGAGTGACCAGTGCATCTTGAATTATTGATAACAGATCACCCTCAATCTTCACCAAGAGATTGGGGTCTTCTCGTGACAGGAGAGTCATGTCGTATATGTTGAAGATTCGAATGAGCTCATCAATCGGGCGTGGATGCTCATCGACCCGGACATCCACATATCGGTCATTGCCACCTTCATAACCACCCTTCTCCCGTACAACGAGTATGGCAGCTGATTGCATTCCTCGTCGGTCTCCACCAGCAGCTTGCCCAGCAATGAGCCCCGCAAACAGCTTGTCTATTAGGTCACCCTCAGTATTTTCGTAAGCCTCTGCCATGCCGACAACTACGGCTTCACTTGCAAGGATGTTTCCTTGGCATGCGAAACCATCACCCACAATCTGACCCGCCCACTCCATGCATTCTTTCCCTGTGTGTGCGACTGCTTCTCCTTTTGTATCCACAATTCCAATTTGACGATGTTCTCTGCCCTCATCCCCATCAAGAAGGAGCTTGAGCGTTTCTGATGCGCTCTTTCCAACCTCTAGAAGCTCGAGCCCATTGGGACCATATCCAACATTAGCCCACGCCTGAGTGGCTATCGCTCCAATGTTTGCTTTCGCCCATGGTACAACTGAACCCACCGCAGGGAATTTCGATTGTACGATAATACCTAGGTCACCATTGATTGGATCCCGAGCTACGATGGAAAATGTGGACGGAAAACTAAGGTCTGGCATAGCAACAAAACTCCTGTGAGGGGTGATGCATAGTAAGGGAGCCCTGATATTTAGGCAGTACGATTACACTTGTTTTGTTGAATAGTACTCGATTCTAACATCAATAGTTGAAGATGGTCCACTCAGATTCTCAGTGATTGTCTTCACTGTTTGAATAATCTTCATACCTGCGAAATATTGCTCAGGTTCACCCTCACTGTGGAAACTGTGTAGCACTGCAACACCATCATCATCTATGTACTGAAACTCACCGACACCTACTTCTTTGCCCAAGGAAGGGCTACCATGGTAGGAAGATTCAGTGGACATGAAGTCTACGAGTAGGTGGCCTTCAGGTTTCAATACACGCATCATTTCACCAATTGCCCTCGTTGTGTCTCTTTTCGTAAGGTGACAGAGGGAGTTTAGAGAAAACACAAAACTGAAGGATTCATCATCAAATGGAATTTCACGCATGTCTCCCTCGACTATGTTCAGTTTCATGTTATGTTTCTTGGCGAATTCCTCGGACAATTTTATAGCACCCTTGGAGATGTCTATTCCGTGCGTTTCGTATCCATATTCTTGGAATAGACCAAGAGGAGGCTGTGGACCTCCAGCGCCACAGTCTAAAATGTTCTTCTCAAGCTCTAATCGTTCTATAATACTTAGGAATCTATAGAGAGGAAGTGGCCAAATGAACCTCATCAATGAACACCAAGGAAAGACCTTGCTCAGGCTTTCTAAGTCTGTTCATCAACGCGACACATTATAGCACTATGATTTTTAGGGAAACTTTTTCTTACCAAAGTCATCGTTTGTTGCTAGGAAGGTCGGTGACTGTGGTAGCAGAAATTTTCATCAGGTACGTTACTACCAATGGACTGGAAAAGACTGCACGCTTCAACTCTGATGAAACAGGATTCAACCTAGATCTTCGAAATATCGCTCAGGTGGATTTGCTACCACTCATCTGGTGTGAGAACATCGAAACTCTCTGTATTCGAAACAACAGCCTCACAGAGATTGACCTCTCGCCACTCGAGAAGTGTGGAAAGAAATTGAAGGCGGTGAGACTTGGACACAACAGACTCCAAGAGATTGATCTAGAGCCTTTGAGCGCATGCCCGAATCTAGAAGAGGTGTCACTTCTAGAGAACCGCCTTAAACGGGTCGATCTGTCCCCGCTCTTTCATTGTCCCAAACTCAGAGAACTCAAGATTGATGATGACGTTGGGCTTACTGCAGACCTTCTGCTTCGGTCGGTTGGTAGTTGGCCAGAAGTCCTTATTGAACAATATCATCGTATTCTATGGAAAACTGATACAACTGACTGATTCCAGGATATATCATATCATTGAAAGGGGACTTATGTCTTAGAAGCGATTGCATAGAGGAGGCACACCTATTGGATACAGGACTCTCTGGAACACATGTTTTGGTCACCGGAGCTTCAGGAGGAATAGGTCTTGAGGTCACAAGGCAATTACTTCTGGAGGGAGCTCGGGTGACTGGAACGTACAATCGGTCCTTAGAACCATTAGACGGTATCAAGAAAGACTGGCCAAAACACCTCAATGTTGTACAGGCAGACCAGACATCAGAAGAAGAGGTGAGAATGTTGTTTGAGGCGGCGAACCAGGCGTTCGGGCGTGTTGATGTGCTTGTCGCAAACGCAGCTATAGCGCCCCTTAAGGGAAAAGCCATTCAAGAGATGAGTCTTGAGCAATGGGAGCAGACACTTAGAGTGAACCTTACTGGCACATTCCTCTGTTCAAAGTATTTCTTTAATAACTTACAGAAGTATCCAGGAGAGACAGCATCCCTCATTCTAATAGGATCAACAGCAGGACTATTTGGTGAGGCATGGCATGTTGACTACTCAACATCGAAGTCAGCCTTGCATGGATTGATGATGAGCTTGAAGAATGAGATTGTGCACTTGGCAGCAAAGGGACGTGTGAATCTCATCAATCCTGGATGGACAATGACACCCATGGCGGAGAAGACACTCACTGATGGAAACATGACTAGGAGAATACTCCAGACTATCCCAATGCGTAAAACTGCAGTTCCAGAAGATATTGCTAGAGTTATTCTTTATCTTGCATCAGATAATCTCGCAGGTCATGTGAGTGGACAGACAATAACAGTAGCAGGCGGGATGGAGGGGAGAGTTCTTTTCACGCAAGAAGAGATTGATGCGTACAGAGGTTAGCCATCAGAGTGTCTTCGGAAGGTTTCAGTCTTCTTCCGTTCTTTTCTCTTACCAATAGGAAATGGCATTGACATGTCCTTTATTGCAGGAAGATATGATTCGCTTACAATATCTGTTGAATTATGCGCTAAGAGCATTGTGCGCTCTTTTGGTTTCGTGGACGATGTAGAGGAAGTACGTTTCTTTGGTGACAGGACAACAAGTAGTAGTCCACTAATGATCATAAGAAGCACAATAATGTCTAGCATTGAACCACATGTAAGATATGTCTTGAGAGCTCATAATCTTTTACATAACATTGAAGTCATTAGACTGAATTGAAAATCTGTTTCAAATGAGTTCTTTTGATGATGTGGCTTTGGCCTATGATGAAGCAATTGACTGGGAGAGAAGACTAGCGAAAGAGATACCCTTCATACTCTCACGTCTTGGGACCCCAAGGGGGAAACGTGTCTTGGATTTGGCCTGTGGGACAGGAAGGCATTCTGTAGCCCTTGCACTTGATGGAGCAGAGGTTGTTGGGATTGACAATAGTGAAGTCATGATTAATCGAGCAGTAGAACATGCGACATCAAAGGGAGTGACACCGAGCTTCATCATTGGGGATATGGCAGAGTTTCAATCAACTATAGATGGTCAGTACGATTTGATAATCTGTCTTGGAAACTCCCTGGCACTCCTATATGATCTCAATATCTTAGAGAAGGTGTTAACTTCGGTATATGAGTCACTATGTGATGACGGTATCTTCATAGCTCAGGCACTGAACTTCGAAGAGATACATAGGAATGGTTTCAAATTTTTCCCGCTAAAGGGAGGGAGAATGAAAGATGGAGAAGAGATCATATTTTCTAGGTTTTTTGAGCATTCAGATTCACCAACCTCATCAACTCTGGTCATGTCTGCGCAGATGAAGGTCCAGGGTGAGTGGACCTCTTTGGTTTCAACTCAGAATGTGCTCAATCTCAACTCGAATCTGATGAAACGCATTCTGGCGCAAGTAGGCTTTCGAGAGACTAGGTTCTATTCTGATTTTTCTGGGTCTATATTTAGTGGGAGTGATGACCGGAACATGGTCATTCACTCCCGGAGATGAGATTACATGCTTGATCTTCTTCGAATAATGACAAGAGCTAATACCACGATTCCACCTACGCTCGTTGAAAGTATGACGGTAGGAAATATTCCAGGCCCCTGTAATGCTCTTTCAAGTGCATCTGCTGCTGCGTCCCACACATCTGCTATCTCCATGAGATGTTTTATAATCTGGTCGAGATCAGCATCGTACTCATTGACTGCTGCATGAACATCCCCAGAGGTTGTGCTATTACAGGAAGATGCGATGCTGCAAAATGTGACTGTCGTGATTGTTGCTCCACCATAATAGTCAATCTCAATCATTGTTGAATTGTCACTTAGAGATTCAAAGTGAGGCAACGCTTCCTGACTAGTCGACACAAACTCATCTAGATTAATGTCTGGTAGCAGGCTCGGTAAAGATTCGATTGCTGACCGGTATGAGAGATATTGAATACTGAGGTGCCCTTCAATCCTCATTCCTATACTTTGGAGTATCTTCGCCTTTATGTTTGGGTCTGACACTCTAAAATAGTCTATGTAATCAGAAAGACTCTCAGCTGTAAGATCATACGCAAGGGCTCTAAATGCGTCTGAACCGAAGTCCCAGAAGAAATTGTCCTCTTCTCCTTCAGCCAAGTAAGATGTTCGGTCCCCTCTCAATCGATCAATGGTATATCCTGCAAGCTGTTTCTCAAAATCAACCAATTTACCCGTATCAGGTTTTATCAAGAAAGCACCATATGCTAGTGAACCCCACGCACTTCTTAGTGATGTATAGTTAATATCATAGTCCCAACTTCCATCACTTGGAAACCCAAAATTGTCGCCAAACGCCCCAATTCCAGGGTCCATTAACTGTGCATTTTCTGATGTGTCATTGTATCCTACTACAAGTAGTGTGTGGCCACTCTGTGAGATAGCACTGGTTATACCCAATTCCCGTGCGATATCATAGTCAGAATGGGGAAGGTAGTATGGATCCACCCATAGTAGTAAAGGATAACCACCATCAATTGTCTGTTTCATAAGAGTGAGTGCCCCTTGCCACCCGTCTACTGAAGTGTAGTTGACACCGAGACTTTGGTAAGCAATACCAATTTCTGTTGATGAATCCAAGAACGTAGTTGTATTCAACCCATACAAACTACTCATCACATAAAGAGGTGCCAATTGTCTGTAAAAAGCTCCAGGCCAGAACATCAAATTCTCTTCAAACCGAAGATATGAAGCTGAGAAACCTATGCCCGATGCTGCAAATATACCATAAAGATCCAAAGGGACTCCGATATGCTGTAGAGCCATAGTTACTGATGCCCAATTGCAGAAACCGTTGATCTCCTGCCATACATAAGGAACTCCCGTCACCTCTCCAGCGACAGTAGCGGTATTAGTGTCAATGTTCACTAAGCTTGTAGTACTAGTATAAGAGGTCCATGGAACACCTGCACTGAGAATGATTGTTAGTATAATGATTAATCCAATTTTGCTCCTAACGATTTTCATTCCAATTCCTCCTTCGAAAAAGTTGTGGCAAGGTGGAGCCACCAACACCAAAGCACTCCACCTTTACCACTCTCTCTAGGAATCTGGTCTAGAGAGGTATCTGATTCCTGACCACACGAGAACACCAGCAATAATCCATTGGACAAGAAGTCCCATGACAGCCATTCCAACCATCATATTTCCAGGACCAAAGAAATCAGCAATCATTCCAAAGAAATCTATGCCAGTGCCGATTGTGAGGAATATGTCTGCGAACATGGCCCCCATGATTGAGAATTCAGCTAACAAAACAGAGGTCATCACGTTCGCCTGGTGGGCAGGTGACTTTGTGTCCTCATAGTTCGGATTTCGGGCTGTTACGCCTGTAGCTGTCAGCATCCCACCGATAACAGCCACATATCCAAGTCCTAGTAATTTTGCGAACTCTAAGACGGTCAGATTCATCATGAAATACAGAATCACTGAAGGAATCAGAGCCAGTGCTATGCTTATCAATGCTTGAGAAGCAATCCTGCTCTTGACGAATCGCGATGCTCCAGATGGAGCGCTTTGAATAATCCAAAGTTGATCCTTGCTCTCAAGGAATCCTGTACCAGCGAATGGCATCGCACCGATCAAGGACATCATAATTATCAGCATCAAGATCATCTCGTTGAATTGGAGATACTCAATGTCCATAGCCATCATGATGATGGGCATGATAATTGCGAGAATCAAACCATAGCCAATCTTTGACAGGTTCTGTGCCTTCCGTACAAAGTCTTTTGTGTTTGTGACTATGAGAGATCCAAATGGTCCAGTGCTAACTTTCCTAATTCCTCTCAGGATCACGTTTTCTCTACCTACTGTTGTTACAACCTCAGTACGGACACCCGCCTCGATTGTGAAGACTCTGTCAGCAGCACCTAGTGCGAGACCAACAGTGCCCAAGACAAAGCCAATCACTAACACTGAAGTCACTAGCATATCCAATTGAAGCACAGTTGAGAAACCCATTATCTGAGAACCGGTCAATCCAATGCCATTGAATGTTATAGCAATCCAACTGATTAGATCAGAGAACCAAGTGGATGGGAGAATCAGAAACGCGTTCATCCCCATCATCTCAGAAAGTGTTGGAAGGAAGAACATCAATCCATACATTGGAATGATGACAACTATGGCTATTGCCATAGCCAGTGCCTTTGCGATGTCATTGCCTCGTGATGAATCACCTAGCCTTGCTTGCACAAGGGCTGTCAGGAAGTTTGAGAGCCATATGGTTCCCATTGCCAACAGTGTGACTACACCATATACTAGTAGTTGGCCGACAATGCTCACCTCGAATGCTAGCATGAAAGGAGAGACCAGCAGGGGTGCCAAGGCTATAATGATCAGGCTATAGAGACCCATCTTTCCTAAGAAAGTTCCAGTCATTATGTCTCGTGTTCGGACGTTGTTTGACAAGAATATCTCCCACTGTCCAATCTTGATCTCTTGCAGAGCCATTGATAGAGGGAATAGAAGCAGGATTAGCCAAAGGAATAATCCCACTGTACGCATCAATCCGGGAAATATCACCATGAGCATGGGACGTAGCACATGCATTGGGAATATTGCACCAAGGACTGCATTGTAAATCATTGGTGTCAAAACTACCGCCCACACAAGGGCGAGTGTATATAGGATGCCCGTGTAGAGCTTCCTGTTACGTCTCATACTAGAGGTCAACACCTGGAACTCAGCCGTTGCAATTGCTAACCAGGTTCGTACCATTAGCATTACCTCCAGGCTAACAGGGTCTTCCTGTCTACATGACCGCCTACTATTTTCAGATATGCATCTTCAAGATCTTTAGTACCAGTGTTCTCAATAATCTCCTGAGGAGAACCAAGAGTGACAAGTGCACCCTCATTGAGGATTCCCACTACATCACACACATCCTCAACGAATGAGGTTTGATGTGAGCATATGAAGAAACTGGTTTCAGTTTCTTGAGCCAAGACAAGTATGATATCCTTTACCAAGGCACTTGCTGCTGGGTCAAGCCTTGAAGTAGGCTCGTCTAAGAATACAAGTTTGGGTTCGCTCAACAGTGTTGACGCGACAAGTACCTTCTGTTTCATTCCAGAAGAGTAAGACTCTAAGAGGTCGTTCTGTCGACCCTCTAGTCCTAGCATGTCAAGCATGATGTCAATACGCCTGTTCAGTGCGCTCCCATTTCTTCCATTCAGTGCTCCTATGAACTCTAGAAACTCTACGGCTGACAGCTTTGAGTACAATCCTGGAGACTCAGGAAGCAGACCAGTCACAGCCTTGATTGAATCGCGCTGTGTGCTGACATCATAACCACATACTGTGGCGTCGCCGCTTGTCTGTTTCATGAGTCCAGATAGAATGCGGACCGTGGTTGTCTTTCCCGCACCATTAGGTCCAAGGAATCCAAACCTGCTACCAGCCCGAACCTCTAGGTTCAGATCTCTGACGGCGTGAACAGTATCGAATCTCTTGTTCAGGCCGCGCGTTTGAATAACAATCCCGTTGTTTGTCATTTTTACCACCGACAGTAAACAAAATTTGTTTACCAAATCTAGGTAAACATTCAACAAGTTTATATATAAACTTTCCCAATATAGTAGCAAGGAATTACCACAAAAGGTTCATATTGTGGTATGAACATCAACGCGGTGAATCAAGAATGCCCCAACTCTCAACACACGAAGCAATGGTCTGGGAGCAGTTCCAGAAAGGACTGAGTACTACAGAGATTGCTGAGCAGAGTGTGGAAGAGGATTGGAGCCCAGCCTATGTGTCGCGAGTGCTCAATAGGGCACGAAAGAAGATTGCCAAGGCGTTGAACGATCAAGCAAATAGTCACCGGCTAGATGTAGAGAGCCTACTTGACTACAAGGGGATTCTCATCGGTTTCGACTACCAGGCAAATGCCCAAGTGTATATTGTATTCACGATGAAGCTTGGCGTAATAGTATGGTACAAACATGACTCCTACGCGGGAAAGCTCTGCCCTGAGTGTCCAAAGGAGGCAGAGTGCAGGGACACACTTGACACTATAATGGAAGAGTACAGCATTACTCTCCGTCCCGATGAGGAACAGCTACCGATGACTCAGCAGTCCATTGCGATCTTCAACAAACTTGCGGCAAAGGAGATCCCGCGTTACAAACGAAAGGAGTCGTGATATGAAGAATTGGTTGAAGCAAACGGATTACAGGGAGTTTTGGAAGCCCCTCAGGATGTGTCCTTTGGGAGAACATTTAGACCAGTGAGTGCACTACGGAATAAGTGGTGGTTCATGACCATCGCCCTTGCAGTGGTCACTTGGGCGTTGGTTATATTCTCGCTATGGGGCATAGCATGGTTGATTGGTTTCTTTGATGGATGGACCGCCTATGAGCGTCTGTTCATACTTGAATGGTTGCCAACGATAAGCCTGTGGACCTGGATTTTCCACATAGTCTGGCTGGTTCCAGCACTGGCTGGGATAGTCGTCTACGTTAGGTCTATTGAGTACGCAGTAATTTCAGAGTCTGGCACTGCAATGCCCGAGATCTATGTAAAGAAGGGCATCGTTAACATTACTCGAAAGCATGTCCCCTTCAGGACAATTACCAATATTGCCAGTAGAGCTGGTGTGTTTGATAGGCTGTTCAGGATTGGAACTGTGGAAATCCAGACAGCGGGTTATTCAGGGGGACCAACTGGTCAAAGCGGCCCGGAGGAGAAGTTGGAAGGCATCAAGTCCTATCAGGAACTTACACGGTTTATCCTACGGGAACTGAGAAAGTTCAGAGACCCCTATGCACTAGGAACTGAGGTGGTAGTGCCTCGAGATGAAACTGTTAAAAGAAGTGATGGCATGCTTGACGACGAAATCCTACTTGCACTTCAGGACATCAGGGAGATTCTCAAGACAAAGCTATAGAGGAAGTATCAATGAGAATGAGGTGTGCAGACATGAGTGATGGAAAAACAAGGAGGCGACGGTCATGGTGAGTGCGGCGCGACTTGTGGTAAAGGTAGTTATCTTGGTCATAGGCCTCATTCTCTTCTTCCTATTGTTAATAGCGTATATGGGGTTGATATGAGGTGTCGGAGAGGAAGAGGAACATAGGCACAGTGCTTATGTCAATTGGCGGATTCATCATGCTCTTTGAGATCGTTGGACTGATTACTGGCACTCTTGGAGGTCCAGAGATTCTATACTTTCTGGGAGGCGTCCTTGAGGGTACAGGAGTGGTATTCTTCGTCGGTGGGTTCCTGATTAAGGAAAATTCCATCAATGGCAGGGAGATGATGTGAATGGAAGGTGATGGTCGAGGTATAGTAATCAAACCTCCAATGGAGGATGTGACAGCAGGTCGTGTGTTCAAGCCAGACCGTAGATTCTACTACAAGGAGTGGTTTGGAGCATTCATTATCTGGTTCTTCCTTTGGCTTCTTACCATTGGATGCCTTGCATTTGGATCTTTGATTGGAGCAACTGACATTGCAGGAGACTGGGTTCCAGCGTTCTGGATGATATTCTATGACTGGCTACCAGCAGTCAATTTCTGGTATCTGGTTTCGTCAGTATTTTGGTTTCTTCCAGCAATCATAGCGATTCCTCTGTACATACGAAGTTTTGAGTACAGCGTCATCTCAAAGGCTGGAACTACAATGCCAGAGATATATGTCAAGAAGGGACTGGTCAATGTGACAAAGAAACATGTGCCCTTTAGGACTATAACAAATATCGCAAGCAGGGCGGGTCCAGTAGACAGGTTGTTTGGAATTGGCACTGTGGAGATTCAGACAGCAGGATTCTCTGGTGGAGCTCAGGCTGGTCGGTCCCCTGAGGAAAAACTTGAAGGGATCACCTTCTATGAGCAGGTGAGGGACTTTGTCCTACAGGAACTAAGAAGATTCAGGGATCCCTATGTTATTGGAACAGAAGTGGTGCATCCTGTTGATAAACCGGTTCCACGATTGAGTGACAGCCTTGACGACGAGATACTCATAACACTTCGTGAAATAAGAGATGTACTGAGTCGAATCGATAAGAAATTCAATGAGGAGAGTAGGTAATTATGTCAAGTAGCGGAAAGGTCATCAAACCACCAATTGAGGAGATCGCTAGAGGCAAGGTCTTTAGACCATCAAAGAAATTCAGGAACAAACAGTGGTTTCTGGGGATATTTTCAGTGGTCATGCTCTGGATTCTCATAGTAGCCACAATGACATTCGTCTTCTGGCTGGTGGAGTTGGTACTACAAAGTCCTGGATACTTAGCAGTAACAGTAGGAATGTTCTGGTTCCCTCTCAATTTCTGGTATTGGTTGATTGCAGGTAGCATTCTGATACCCTATTTGATTGTGTATCCTATCTATTTGAGAGCCTTTGAGTACTCGGTGATGGGCGAAGAGGGAAGAACGTCCCCAGAGATTTACGTTCGAAAGGGCTTAATCAATATAACACAGAAACATGTCCCCTATCGTACCATAACGAACATCAGCTCTCGAGCAGGTGTTTTTGACAGACTCTTTGGGATTGGAAACATAGAGATTGAAACGGCTGGTCAGTCAGGACCTTCATATTCCTCTGCAGAGGAGAAACTGGAAGGTCTGACATTTTATGAAGAGCTGAGGGACTACATTCTGATGGAGTTAAGAAAGTTCAAGGAACCCTACGTCACTGGGACCGAGATAAGTAGGAAGTACGATGATGAGGTAATTACAGTCGGGGCTACTCCTATAGAGGACGAGATACTTTCAGTCTTGAGAGAGATTCGAAACTATTTGAGAGATGAGAGAGGATAGAAATGACTCAAGACGGACGGGTCATAAAGCCTCCATTGGAGGAACTGACAATAGGAAGGGTTTTCCGTCCAGTGAACGCTTTTCTCTTCAAGAAAATACTGAAAGTTTCAATCCTCCTTGTTTCGATATGGGCAGCTGCTGTCATTCTCTTCTTCAGTCATCCTACACTCACTTTCATTCTCACTGAACTGGCAGAGCCAACAATACTCATTGTGAATATGGGGTGGGCATTATTCACCCAGTATTACGCTGTGATTTCCATAGTCATCATCATAGTCGGTTCAGTCTACATCTATATTTACTTCAAATTGATTGAGTATTCTGTGGTGGGTTGGTCTGGTGAGGTCATGCCAGAGATTTACACAAAGAAGGGAATCATCAACATCACTAAGAAACATGTTCCTTTTCGTACTATCACCCATGTCAAAATGCGTCGAGGTCCATTTGACAGACTTCTTGGTATTGGAACCCTGGTGATTGAAACTGCTGGGAAGTCTGACACACCCCAGGGGGGTGGTGGACTCATTGCTTTGATAATTCAAAGACTGATTGGTTCCGATTCCTCAGAGGAACATATAGAGGGCATAAGATTCTATGAAGAGTTGAGAGATTTCGTGTTGCGAGAACTGCGTGGATTCCAGAGGACACCAATCTCTGTAAAACAACTAGATAGATCAGGAGGTAGGATTTTTACCCCGCAGACGCTCTTGGCATTCCAAGAAGTTCGTGATGCCCTGATTACAAGGCAGAAGAAGAGGTGAGTGTATTATGGATATGAGAACTGTAATCGGACTTGTTATTGGAATAATTCTATTCGTGGTGGCTCTTGTCCTCTATGTCCTTTTTTCCATGCAGATATAGTTAGGATTAGAGGTCCAACCTGAGAATCTCTAGAAGACGACCAATTTTCAATAGACTCTCTTGGGCTGCTTCCCTTGGTCGTACTTCAAATACATACTGAGGTTTGGTTGGAAGCTCACTAAGAAACTGAAGATATCTTTCGAAGTCAATCACTCCCTCCCCAACCACCTGATGAGAGCCGAATGTCGGGTCTATATCGTGGATGTGTACGACCTCGATGAACCCTCGGTGTTCTTGAATGAACCTCCAATCATCCTCCATGATTTTAAATCCAGGACCATAGAGCTTTGGAATGTCGAAACATATCCTCAGTCCTCTGGGGAGGAGCTGCCTCACGACATCTCGGATGAGGGGAGTCCACCCCGTGTTTTCGATTGCTATCTTGACATGAGGAAAGGCATGTTCGATGAGCTCAGTAAGGCTCTCTCGGAGTGTCTTGGCATAGGTTTCATGATGAATCTCAGTAAAATCTCCAGCCTGGTTTCGTGCCTTCCTGAACTTTGGAGGGACACCAGCATGAACGACTACATTGGTTGGTCCGACACTGATTTCTCTTGCAAGATTGATAGTCTGTTTGAAATACTGCAGAATCCCAGCTCTAATAGGTGGATATGTTGAAAAGAGGCTGACATTGTCACCTGCTGCGTGAAAACCCCAACCAATAGATAGGCTGCGTGACACCTCTCGGAGTTGCGAACGCTCTTCTGGAAGTACCTTTTCAGGTGAGAAGGCAGGGACTCCGATGTCAGGGACAATACTTGTCCAATTGTTCTCAGCGGCATATCTGACTGCATCAGCCAGGGAGTCATCATAGATGACATGATAGGCGCGGTTGTTAGGAAATCGCATACTACAGGAGTACGGACGGTGGCTTAAGAGGTTGACGAGATGGTGGTGAAATCGAGTCTTTTTCAGACTCGGTTTGTGGGATAGACGACATCTCCATTTCTGAAAACAATCAACTCACCTCTTTCAAACTCGGTCCATAGCTCCTTGGTCAGAATTCGGGTGGAGATGATGTAACCAGCCTGAGCGGACTCCTCGTGCATCGTCTGAATGTTGATACTCCCTAATTGCGAATCAGGAGTGTTTAGCTCGACAGTTCCAAAGGGATGTGTCTGCTTTACAAAACGGAGTCCATTATTGAAATCATTCTCATCTGAGTAGCAGAAGAGATACTCGCCATCAGAGAAGATGCAGTTTAGTGTATTCTGCCCGTCATTTATGTCCCGAAGTATTCTCTCAACGAATTGAAATGAGTCATTGTTCCATTCTTCAACTCCTCTCCCAGAGATGGATTCCAGAATGAAGCAGAAGGCATGTTCAGAGTCGGTTTCACCAATTGGTATGAATCGATTAATTGTGAATTTGTCCTCTTGTACGAGTGTCCCATTATGGGCAAAGGCAAACTCACGCTTGTGGTGTTCTGAAATGAGAAGGCGATAGAAAGGATGGGTGTTGAGATAACTACGCACGCCTCTGGTTGATCTCCTCACATGTGCAATGAGGGTCTGAGTCTGTGGATATTGCTCTACGAAGTCAAAGAGTTTGTTATCAACAGCAGGTTGAGTTTCCTTGATGACCTGAACCTGTTTGTCATGGTAGAACGCAACACCCCATCCATCGGGATTCGTTTCTCCTCGCTGTTGAAAGACATTGAGGGATATCTTAGCAGTTACAGGTATGTTGAATGACAGACCAAGAAGGTCACACATAAAGCCAGCCTCCAGAAGGTCTACTTAATTCGTCTATTAAAAACCTATCAAGGTTAACTGTCAACTGTGGACTTTGCTTCACCTTTAGCCTGCTCTTCCCACCAAGGAATTGGCTCAATCGCACCCTCCCAAGGAACAGTCGCTTCAGAAGCTGGAAACCTCCATAATAGGAGAAGACCTACAAACATCATTATTGGTAATGGGAAATTGAGTCCCCACGAACCATAGATTCCAACCGACACCAACCATGTAAACAGAACTGGAGCGTCACTAAGGATTGCTCCTGCAGTGGTCCTTCCTTTTGTCGTCTTTCCCTGATAATATCGCATTATCTGGTAAATAAAAGCAATCCGAAAAATCAAGAGAGGAAAGACAGCCATTACAGAATAAATGTCAGAAAAAGAGATACCAATGCCATAATCACTCAGGTGTATGGTATATAATGATGACACGATAAACAGTCTGAAAGAATAACCATACGAGCCCCCATAGGTATTGACTGGGGTAAGAAAAGCAATTGATGTAAGCATGACTGCAATCAGTCTTACCTTCTTTGATTTTGTAATTGCATTGGGATATACCTGCGACGTGTTCTCATATCTCCCACTAACTCAACGGTTATTATGTATATTAGAAGAGATATTATGAGCTTTATGTTGTGTACTACTTTGGAACTAATCTTGTTGACTTGAAATCCGTTCGGACCTCATTGAGTTGTGATGTTAGACGCAAGTATTGTTCATCATGATGAAGCGTTCGGATCTTATGGTGATAGTCTTCCTCGTTCTCATACTGCACCATGTAGAAACTGTCATTGGGGTGCTCTTCGCTTTTCCAATGACCTATTACATTAATCCTATATTTTTTGTAGATTGCTTTGAACCCATTCCTAAGCTCATCCATTGTTTCAACAGCATCGGGTTTTACCGTGGTCTGATAAAGCATCACGATGGTCATGATTCTCACAATGAACAATTGTTAACTTGTTACTAATTAATCTGTAGGTCGGTATATCTCTGATAAGTTGATTGGATGCTTGAATACATTGAAATGTACCATGTTTTCACCAAAATGTACATTGTCAAGGTAGGAAACTACAATGACCCCAATCGAGCTAATAATTGCAGGGGCTGGAGATCGAGGCTTTGTGTATGCCTCGTATGCAAAGGCACATCCGAAAAGAGCCAACATTGTCGGAGTTGCAGAGCCTAGGGACTACTATCGAGAGAAGATGGCAAAAGAACATAACATACCTGATGAGAATGTCTTCACAGACTGGAAAGACATGGCAAAGAGGAAGAAGTTTGCTGATGCGGTCATAATCACAACACAGGACCATATGCATCGAGACCCAGCCATAGCTTTTGCCAAAAGGGAGTATCAGATTCTCCTAGAGAAACCAATGGCAACTGATGAGAAGAGTTGCAGAGAAATCACAAAGACTGCTCTCTCAAAAAACATCATTTTTGCTGTGGGTCATGTGCTCCGATATACAAGATACACACAGAAGCTAAAGGCAATCCTTGATTCAGGACTAATAGGGAATGTTGTCTCAGTTCAACATCTTGAGCCAGTAGGATACTGGCATCAAGCGCACTCCTTTGTGAGGGGGAACTGGAGGAATGAAAAGGAATCATCATTCATGCTGCTTACGAAGTCCTGTCACGATCTCGATTGGATAAGATACATCATTGGAAAGAAGTGTACAGCCGTTTCTTCTTTCGGATCATTGTCACATTTTCGCGCTGAGAACAAGCCTGAAACTGCAGGAGACAATTGTTTGGAATGTATGTATGAACCAGAATGTCCCTATTCAGCGAAGAGATTCTATCTCAGACTCCTTGAGCGCGGAAAGACGGGATGGCCGCTAAGCACAATCACTTCAGAAATGACAAAGGGCGGAATAATCCATGAGCTTAGAACAGGTCCATATGGACGATGTGTATACGAGTGTGATAATGATGTTGTCGACCACCAAGTGGTCAATATGGAGTTTGAGGGTGGGGAAACTGCTTCATTCACAATGACAGGCTTCACCAAAGCTAGGGAGCGAGAAACGCGAATCTTCGGAACTCGAGGCGAGCTGTATGGGAATGGCAAGAAGATCCAAGTTCACCAATTTCTGAATGGGAAGACAGAGATCTTTGACACAACCATAGATGCCCCAAGTGTTCCCAAGACACTGGATGAACACGGAGGCGGAGACTATGCTCTGATTGATGCATTCGTGTCTGCAGTATCACACAGTGACTCAAGTCTGATTCTCTCAGGTCCTGAGGAAACTCTTGAAACCCATTTGATGGCCTTCGCCGCTGAGAGAAGTAGAAGAGAGGAGAAGGTAATCAGATTGTAGGTTGACCAAACCAGAGAATCAGTCCAACGATTAAGAGCCCAACAAATATCAGTAATTCTACAATAACTCTTGGATGTCTGATACCAATTCCTAGTTTTTCTAGATGGGATATTGAGTATAGGAGGAATACAAGGGGAATCATGCTAAGAGCTATCAACACAATACCGGTGTTTATGGTCTGAAGCATGTGATTGTTCGGTCATGGATACACTTCAATCAATCTAGTAAAATCATTCGCCTTATTGTGTCTTGGTTCAAATCATTTCACAGCTCGATGAATAGCTACTGCTCCAAATGTCATTGTGATATATTTCACTTTTAAAAATCCAGATTCATAGAGAATATCCGATAGAACATCTGCTTTGAAGAATCGAGGAATAGTATGTGCTAGGTATACATATCCTGTTTTTGAGCCAGAGATTATCTTGCCAACCAGCTTGACAACCTGTTTTGTGTATAGACGAAATGCAATTCGGATGGGTGTCGATGATGGTTGACTGGTTTCAAGATTTACAAAACGACCACCAGGTTTCAAAATACGATGGAATTCACGAAAAAACTCAGTCAATTTTTCTTGTGTTGGTGTGATATTTCGAGTTGCAAAGGATATCACTATCAGGTCAAAGATATTGTCAGGAAATGGTAGTTGTTGTGAGTCAGCAAGTGAAATGCTTGCCTCACGAAGTTCCACCTTTTTACTAGCTCTTGAAATCATGGGCATTGAGAAGTCAGACAGGATGATCCGTGTTTGAGGAGTTGCCAATTCCTTGAGATTCACAGCCATTTCTCCAGTCCCGCTGCAGACCTCTAGCCATAGAGACCCGCCACCTGAAGCAGCCACCCGGGCAGCCTTCTTTCTCCAGGGGATATCAAGACCAAAGGTGAGGATATGGTTAACCAATTCATACAAGTGAGCGACCTCTGAGAAGACTTTGAGTACTCCTTTACTCATTTTACCAGACCCTTCAGTTTCTATTGATGATAATTAGCATCACGAAATTTATTCAGTTGATAACATTCACTATATGCCTAAGGTACATTCATTCAATACTTTCTGGATGCTTGATAGGTAATATTTATCGATTAATCGTGTGCACTTTTGTGGAAAGTGAGGAGTTTGTCATGACCAGTTTTTGTGTGATTGGGATCTATGTCGATAATATGGACAAGGCATTAGAATTCTACTGCGAGAAGCTAGGATTCGAGGAGGCTGAAAGGTATGACAACGGGTGCATCGTGCGCTTAAAAAATGAGGGCCCGCCTGTAATCCTTGAAAAGGTAGAGAACAGGAGCAAAATCGAATATCCGGGGCACTCCCAAGTTGTACTCGGCGTTGAAACAGACAACATAGAACAAACGTCAAAAGAACTCAAAACAAAAGGAGTGGAGTTTCTCCATGACAGACCACAGGCATTTGTTGCAGGTCATGTGATGGCTATGCGTGATCCCTCTGGAAATGTTCTTGAATTGCTTCAGTTCAATAAGGATTGAATCCAGACCAAAGGATGTGACATATTGTCCAAGCAACGGAATGAAACCATCGCAAGACGATGGTACGAAGAGATGTGGAGTGAGCCCGACTTGGATGTGGCAGATGAAATAGTTGACAAGAATTATGATCCAGAATGGGTGCATATAGATGCTGTTGGTTCTGCTCAGATTAAACATGAGATCAGGTATTTCAGATCTATCTTTCCAGATCTCAAGTATGAGATTTTAGACCTCATTGGTGACGATGAAAAAGTGTGGATTCGTTTCAAAGGGAGAGGAAAACAGATGGGTAATGCTTGGGGATTTGAAGCCACGGGAAGGGAGGTCGAGTTCGAAGGAGTGACTATTCTGTACATCAATTCTAACGGGATGGTCAGTGATAGATGGGGGGCATTCTGTTTCTACGACATACTTACAGATCTGGGACTAGTACCACATCTTTGGAACTTGAGTGAGCGACTGGAGTGATTTGCTCATTTCGCTAGTTTCGTTCCAATTGAATATGCGTCTGCCACAATGTCACCAAGTGTCCAATACTGATTTGCAGGGTTGGTGAAAATTAGCAAGTTGAGTTTTTTCTGGTCCAAGACACCATTCGTCATGTATTGTTCTTCCGTATAGAGGTGTTTAACTTCACCAAGGAGCAAATAGTGTGTCGATATCTCGATTAGTTCAGTGAGAACGCACTCAGCTGTCACTGGACACTCCCTAATCATTGGAGCAGTATCTAGCTCACCATAGAAGATGTCGAAAAGTTGTGATTTGTCAGTATCTCTTCCAGAACGAATACCGCAGAAGTCTGTTTCTACAACCAAGTCAGCACTTGGAAAGTTAACGCTGAAGGTCTTATTCTCCTGTATCCCATGGAGTGTGTGTTTTGATTTTCCCACAGCAGCACCCCATATGTTGGGATTTCGGCTCATTCGATTAAACCATGCAACAGTGAAGAAGTTTGGTCGATTATTAACAAGAGCGCCTAGAAGTACAACTGGTTTTGGAAATGGAGACCCTCCTGAATCAATTTCTATTTTGGTCATTATCATTTCACGCTATTTGAGAGCAATGCAGGATTGACCTATAAATTGCTCATATAAGCAAAGAGGGGGTTTCATCCTAGAAAATAGACATGTGTGGTTGTAAGGAGTGCTACTGTATTATGGAGATTCTCTAGCCAATTTCATCAATTCCATATCTTTTATTTATCAAGTGGCATATTGAGAAAAAGACTTTGAGTAATGACCATTGGGTTTGATCATTACCCAGTCCATTAGAAGATAGCAATCAATGGGAGTGCTCTTATGTAGTCAATCCGAACTTCTTCCAATAGACATGTAGATCTTCATGAAGTCTGCTGAAGTTGCACTTCCGGGATGTCTTTTGGATTCGTTCTTCCAAACTAGTGAGTGGCCAGTATTTATTGATTAATGCAACCCAAAGGATTGAGATCATTGTGGACATAAGTCCAATATTGAAGAGGATATTTAGCAGAACATGAAGTTCTGGAGTAACGTATGGCAGATACATGAAGCAATTACTCAAACCATTCGCAGTCCAATGAAGTAACATGTTTGCATACAGATTTCCTGTCTTGAGAAACATATAGCCATAGAGAACACCTATGATTGTTGCCCATACAATTTGACCTGCAACAAAGACCAAACTTTCGTATGTGAGAGAGCCATTAAGCAGGTTGAGTATGTGAACGTATCCAAAGGCCATAGCTGATCCAGCGATTGCCTTTCGCTCGGAATATACCTGAAGTAGCATTGTTAGTACTACGCCACGCAAGACAATTTCCTCAAAGATACTTCCCACAGCTGTGATAGGAGCCAAACCAATCCAAGTTCGAATTCGTGAGGAATCAAAGAGGTGGTCCAAGAACAAGTTAAAGTCCCAATGGAGCATCAATTGGTTATAGACCAAAGAAGCTACTATCTGAGCTATGATTATACTAAGCAGGCAGGGAAGATAGATGAGGAGTGTTCTAGACACAGGTCTGATGCGGTCCACTCCAATATCATTCAGGTAGCGACGAAGCGTTGTCTTTCCGTTAGGCATTCGAAATACAAACGGGATAAACACAAAGCATACAACTATGCCGGCGAGAAACCCAATCGTGGTTGACAGAAGTTGGTTTGTTGATACGAAGGGGCCAAGAGCCTCGATTATACAATTTCCTAGTAGTGCACCCATAAGGAACACAAGAGGAAGGAATATGACAAACAAGATCTGACGCCTAGATAGTCTAGACGTTGGCTCGTGAGTCGTTTCTATTCCAGGTTTTTTGTAGGTTACTATACTTTCCATTTTCAATTCACCTTGAATAGGAGGGCTATTCATGTGAAATTGAGGTCGCCGCACTACGTAGTTCAGAAACGGCGGATTTGTTAGGAGGTCATTCAGATGCCCTTAGCAGTTCCTCAAGCTTCCGTCTTTGTAACCGGACGTTCTTCTTTGTCGGAAATGGAAAGATGGTCTTAACAGACTTGATTAATGGACCTTCACTAATTTTCACAGAGAGTGGCTCTGCATCACGCAAGTGATCCACAACAAACAGACTGAACATCATGGGTGCAGTAACCGATATGTGTGAGTCGAAGTATTTCCCAGTAAATTCCTTTTCAAGCCAGTACTCTACTTCACTGTGTGTCGCTTTTTCTTCATCCCAGATAATTTGTGCATAGTAGATGACTCCGGGTCCAGCATTTAGGTTCAGTCTTGCAACAAAGTTGAGGCCGCCCCCTTCAAGAAGCTGCTTGATGATTCGGCGTATTCTCCTTGGAGTAAGTCCTGCTTTCGCTGCAAGCTCTGTGGCAGGCATCCTTGGATCTTCAACTAGATTTTTCAAAACTCGCAATTGCAGGGGTTTGAAATCTACCTTTTTTCCTCGGGGTGAGAGGAGTTTGTGAATCTCCACTCCGGTGCTCCCATCTATTTCTTGAAGGAAATGCTCAAGACTAGATACGTTGTCAGAACCTTCGTATTCTGCAAAAACAATACAAGTTCCATCTGATAGACGCCCAGCTGAAAAAACATGGGGATCTTCAACTACAATATCAAGGACCTTCTCCTCGCTTTTCATCCCCTCTGTATTTATTATAGCAAGATAGATCTCTACATCAGCCATTTCTAGACTCATGTACACTACAAAACTGTGTATTGTGCCTGATTCAACGAGTTTGTTCACGCGCTTTTTCACAGCATTAGCAGTCATTCCTAGATTTCGACCCATCTCCTGATAGGATGCTCTACAGTTCTCACCAAGAGCTCTTAGAATTCCTATGTCAACCGAGTCCATGAGAACACCTAGTCCCTACATATAGAAGGTACATATCCTAGTGTGCGAACAAGTCCTCTCCAGACAAGCACTATTTAGGGATAACGAATCTGAAGATTTTGCTTTTGTGTTCAGCCGCAGTGTCCGGTGGTCGAGGCTTTTCACGTTTTGATTTATTTCA